>NZ_JBPFDQ010000103.1:0-18440 GCF_059415045.1 Ferdinandcohnia sp. SAFN-114
ATTGATTGCTCAATAATTTGTTACTTTAGAATTAAACGTTGACGCTTGTATTGTGTTCAGTTTTCAAAGAACTTTTTTAGCGCCGCTCAAAAGCGACTTTAATAATATATCATCAAACAACATTTCATGTCAACAACTTTTTTAAGAAGTATTTTTCTTCTTTATAAGTTGTGACTCAATCAATCACGTTGTCGTGATGACTTAATCTATATTATCAGCCCTACGTATATTTTTCAACAGTTTATATCACGGTAATTAATGGTAAAAAAGAGACTCATCCAAATTAGGACGAGTCTCTTCTATATATACTTATTGTTTTTGATATCGTAAAACAGGTTTTCTAGCTGCTAATGTTTCATCAAGTCGGCTTACAACTGTTGTATGTGGAGCTTCTTGAACGATCTCTGGATTCTCTTCTGCTTCTTTTGCAATTTGGATCATGGCTTCGATGAAGTCATCCAGTGTTTCCTTAGATTCTGTTTCAGTTGGTTCAATCATCATACATTCCTCAACATTTAATGGGAAGTAGATAGTTGGTGGGTGATAACCAAAATCGAGTAATCGTTTTGCGATATCTAATGTACGAACACCCAATTTCTTTTGACGTCTACCTGAAATGACAAATTCGTGTTTACAATGTCTATCATATGGTAGGTCAAAATATGGTTCTAGGCGACGCATCATGTAGTTTGCATTGATAACCGCATTTTCAGTTACAGCTTTAAGTCCATCTGGCCCCATTGAACGAATGTACGTATATGCACGAACATTGATTCCAAAGTTTCCATAGTATGGTTTTACGCGTCCGATAGAATGTGGACGGTTATTATCAAACTGATAACCTTCTTCTGTTTTAACTAGTACTGGTTTAGGAAGGTATGGAATGAGATCTTCTTTCACACCAACTGGGCCAGAACCTGGGCCACCACCGCCATGTGGACCAGTAAAGGTTTTGTGTAGGTTTAAGTGAACAACGTCAAATCCCATGTCGCCAGGGCGCGCCTTACTTAAAACCGCATTTAGGTTTGCACCGTCATAATACACTTTACCACCGGCAGAGTGAATAATTTCTGTCATTTCTAGAATATTTTCTTCAAACAGACCTAATGTATTAGGGTTTGTTAACATTAATGCCGCAGTGTCTGGTCCTACTACGCGACGTAAATCCTCTAAATCAACTAGTCCGTCTTCATTGGATTTTACTGTAATGGTTTCAAAGCCTGCAACTGTCGCAGATGCCGGGTTTGTACCATGTGCAGAGTCTGGAACGATTACTTTCGTACGAGCTGAGTCATTGTTTGCTTCGTGGTACGCACGAATCATCATTAATCCAGTCCACTCACCATGGGCACCAGCCGCTGGTTGAAGGGTAACTTCATCCATACCAGTGATTTCTTTTAGGTGTTCTTGAAGATCATACATTAATTCCATTGCACCTTGGACAGTACTTTCATCTTGTAATGGATGGATGTGGGCAAATCCATTGAATCGTGCAACATTTTCATTTATTTTCGGATTGTATTTCATTGTACATGAACCTAATGGATAGAATCCTGAGTCCACCCCGTGGTTACGCTTGGACAATGCAGTATAGTGACGCATGATATCTAATTCTGATACTTCCGGTAGTTCTGGCTCCTCTACTCGAAGATAGTCACTAGGGATAACTTCAGCAATGTTGATTTCAGGTACGTCTAAATCTGGCAAACTATAACCAATTCGGCCTGGTTTAGATAGTTCAAAAATTAATGGTTGATCTTGCTTATTCATGGCTATCCCCCAATTCTTTTACAAGAGTATCAATCTCTTCTTTTGTACGAAGCTCAGTAACTGCTACTAACATATGACCCTCTAATTCTGGGTAGTCACGACCTAAATCATATCCACCGATAATTCCATTTTCTAATAAACGAGCGTTCGCTTCTTTAACTGATTTACCTACTTTTACAACAAATTCATTGAAGAATGGCCCTTCAAATGCAATTTCAAAACCATTTGCTGCAAATTGTTGTTTAGCATAATAGGCTTTTTGAATGTTTTGAGTTGAAATCTCTTTTACACCTTTTTTACCTAATGCTGTCATAGCAACCGATGCTGCTAATGCGTTAAGCGCTTGGTTCGAACAAATATTTGAAGTAGCTTTGTCACGTCGAATATGTTGTTCACGTGCTTGAAGTGTTAATACAAAGCCACGTTTTCCTTGTTCGTCTACTGTCTGACCTACTAAACGGCCAGGTACTTTACGCATAAGTTTTGATGTTACTGCAAAATATCCACAGTGTGGTCCACCAAATGCAGCTGGGATACCAAACGGCTGTGCATCCCCAACCACGATATCAGCACCAAGCTTGCCAGGAGGTGTTAATGCTCCAAGTGCTAACGGGTTGCTTGATACAACGAACATGCTTTTACCTGTATGAGCAACTGCTTCAATTTCTTTTAATGGTTCAATTTGACCAAAGAAATTTGGATATTGAAGAATAACACAAGCTACATCTTTATCCATTAGAGAGTTTAATGCTTCTACGTCAGTAACACCGTTCTTTGTTGGAACTTCAACAACCTCAATGTATTGACCCTTTGCATATGTTTCAAGTACTAATCTTGATTCTGGGTGTACTCCCTGTGAAACTAGGACTTTTTTATTTTTTGTATGTCCTGAAGCTAACATCGCTGCTTCTGCAAGTGAAGTTCCACCGTCATACATAGAAGAGTTTGCTACATCCATTCCAGTAAGCTCACAGATCATTGTTTGGAATTCAAAAATGGCTTGTAACTCACCTTGAGAAATTTCTGGTTGGTATGGTGTATATGCTGTATAAAATTCTGAACGTGAAAGAACATGATCTACGATTACTGGCATGTAGTGATCATACACACCTGCTCCTAAAAAAGACGCATTGTGGCGTAAATCAGCATTTTTTGCTGCAAGTACAGAAAGTTCCTTCATTAAAGCTGATTCTGATTTTGCCTTCTTGATGTTGTATTCGCCTTTAAATCGAACACTTTCTGGAATATCATTAAAAAGCTCATCGACTGTAGATACGCCGATTGACTGAAGCATTTCGTTTTTATCTTGTTCCGTCATTGGTAAATAACGATGTTTCATTGATGTACCCCTTTCCCAATTATCCGTTTATTTTTTAGGTCGCTTATAAAATGGCGTTGCTACTATTACCGCTTTAAGGCGTTTTTTACGAACTTGAACTTCAACTTCTTTTCCTAATTCGGCATGCTCTGATTTAATAAGAACTAAACCGATATTTTTTTGAAGCGTTGGCGATTGAGTTCCGGTTGTAACCTCACCCACTTGCTCGTCTTCAATATAAACTTCATAGCCATGTCGAGGAATTCCTTTGTCGATCATTTCAATTCCTACGATTTTACGAGGAGCACCTTCAGCCTTTTGCTGTTTTAATACTTCTTTACCAATAAAGTCGGCCTCTTTATTCGGCTTAACCGCAAAACCGATTCCTGCTTCGATTGGCGTGATATCCTTTGAAAGTTCTTGTCCATAAAGCGCAAGATTTGCTTCAAATCGCAATGTATCACGTGCACCTAGTCCGCATGGTAAAACACCTTCTGGTTCTCCAGCTTCTAAAATAGCATTCCATAACGCAGCTGTGTCTTCAGCGTGGCAATAGACTTCAAAACCATCTTCGCCTGTGTATCCTGTTCTTGATACAAGTGTTTTCTTTCCAGCGATTTCAACATCATCTTGGAATTTAAAAAACTTGATTTCACTTAAGTCAGTGTTCGAAATCTTTTGTAATACTGCTTCAGCTAGTGGCCCTTGAATTGCTATTTGGCCTATCTCATTCGAGATGTTAACGACATCCACATCACCAAAGACATGCTGTTTAAGCCAGTCAAAATCTTTGTCTGTATTTGAAGCATTTACAACGAGTAGGTAGTGGTCATCAGATTTTTTATAGATTAATAGGTCATCAACCGTTCCACCATTTTCATAGCACATTGCTGTATATTGTGTTGCGCCATCTTTTAAAAGTGAAGCATCATTTGTCATCATTTTTTGGAGAAAAGCTAAGCTGTCCTTTCCTTTCACATCAATTTCACCCATGTGTGAAACATCAAAAAGACCTGCTTTTGTACGAACCGCTTCATGTTCCTCTTTAATACTTGAAAATTGGACTGGAAGATCCCATCCGCCAAAATCAATTGTTTTGGCGCCATGCTTTTGATATTCATCAAATAGTGGTGTTCGTTTTAATTCAGACAACCGAATTCCTCCTTAACATTCATCGTTTTAAAAAGCTACTTGGGTTTTTGCATCATAAGCGAAAGATTCTGAAAATGCAAAAAAGGACAGATAAACTCCACAGCATTGTGAAGTCTCTGTCCTTGCACCTGAAAGTTTACCTAATTAAGGTTCAATTAGGTTTGCCCCTTTGGTGGCCATTCAGATCATTATCAGCGGCGAATCTCTTCGTCAGTTCGTTATTCCGGTCCTCACGTATTTTTTAATACGCTCCGATCCTCAAAACTTCACTTCCTCGATCTTCTTGCTTCTAATGCCCTGAAATTTATCGGCTCTCTCCAGAGTTGCGTCAAACAAGAGTCTTTTTGCCTGAGAGATTCACAATCGGCTTGCTTGCTCCTTCGGCGCTACATAGATGTAGTCTCTCCCCTTGTTCTCATTCGCGGTCTTCATATTTTTCATTTTTTTGGTAATACTAACGAAACGACTATGGAAAATTTATCATGTCCAAGCCCAAAAGCTCTTATTTTATCATTTAATTTAATTTACTAATCCCTACTGAATAGCGTAGAGAAGCGTTTTCGAACTACCTTCATCCTACCATCATCTTGAGATTTGAGCAATAACTTATTTTCTTAACATTAATTTATTTTAATGGAAAAACGTTCGGATTTTAAGAAAAACCTTACTTTCTTCTATATTATATATCTCAACTGAGAAAGGACTGTAATTTTATGAATGTCGATTTTGAATTTGATCAGTCGTGGCAAGGTGACTTTCTGCAACGAATTGACGATGACGGTCCTTGGGCGAACTGGGAGTTATATAAACTTGCATACGAAGTAGAAAAACACCAGTCGATACCTGAATTCGAAGGACTTCAGGCACCTAAGCATTTACCACAGCTAACACCATTACCACATCAGCTTGAAGTTGCAAAGCAAGTGGTAGAAAAAATGAACGGAAAAGCCATTTTAGCAGATGAGGTTGGACTTGGAAAAACAATAGAAGCTGGCCTCATTTTGAAAGAATATATGATTCGTGGTCTGGTGAAGAAGGTATTAATCCTTGTTCCTGCATCACTTGTATCACAATGGGCATCAGAATTAAATCAGAAGTTTTACATTCCAGCCGTGCAGCAAAAAAAGAGCTATATGTGGGAGCAATATGATGTAATTGTTTCGTCAATCGATACGGCAAAAAGAAGCCCACATCGGGAAATCGTGTATGAACAGGATTATGATTTGATCATTATCGATGAAGCTCACAAGCTTAAAAACAACAAAACAAAAAACTATGAATTTGTTCAAAACCTGAAAAAGAAGTTTTGCCTACTATTAACAGCTACTCCGATTCAAAACCGCATTGATGAAATTTTTAATCTGGTGTCACTGCTTAAGCCTGGGCACTTAGGGAATCAGGAGAATTTTGAAGAATCATTCGGAAAGAAGAGTCGCTCAATCGATGACCATGAGCACTTGAAAGAATTAGTGAATAAGGTGATGATCCGCAATCGCCGTGACGATACAGGAATTGAGTGGACAAAACGCAAGGTGGAAACAGTGCCAATTGAATTTTCTGAGACTGAACAGGAACTATATGATGCCATTTCTGCCTATCGGTCTAGCTTTTCAGGCTTTGCATCCAGTATGTTCTCAATCTTAACCTTACAAAGAGAGGCTTGTAGTAGTCGAGAGGCTGTATATTTTACGTTGAAGAAAATGCTTGAGAAAAAGAATGAAGACGGAAGTAGCGCGGTCCCTGAGGATATGGTGATGGGCCTCATGAAAAAGGTCGAACAGGTTACACAAAATTCTAAGGCTGAAAAAGCGGTTGAATTAATCAAACAAATCGATGATAAAGTCATCATTTTCACCGAATACCGTGCAACCCAAATGTATTTACAATGGTTTCTGCAACAGAATGGAATTTCATCTGTTCCATTTAGAGGTGGATTTAAACGCGGGAAAAAAGATTGGATGAGAGAATTGTTTAAAGGTAAGTTCCAGGTCTTGATTGCAACAGAAGCTGGTGGTGAAGGAATTAACCTACAATTCTGTAACCACATTATTAATTATGACCTCCCTTGGAATCCAATGAGGCTTGAGCAACGGATTGGGCGTATTCACCGCCTTGGCCAGGAAAAAGATGTTCATATTTATAATTTCGCAACAAAGAACACGGTTGAAGAGCATATTTTAAAGCTATTATATGAAAAAATTAATCTGTTTGAGCGTGTGATTGGACAATTGGATGATATCCTAACAAGATTGGATCTCGGTAACATCGAAGACCATATTCAGGATATCATGCTTCGTTCGCGGAGTGAGGGTGAAATGAAAATTAAGATGGAAAATTTAACTTCTATCATAAGCTTTGAAGAACAAAATGGTGGTGAGCAGCATGCAGCAACAGGAAATAGTTAACTTTCTTGAGAATTATTTTGTTTCAAACCATTGTGAAATTCTTGAACGTCATCCCGGATATATGACCGTACAATTAACCGTTGATTTAGATAAGCAATTAATGAATCGACCTTTTTATTGGACATATGTTGAAAAAACAGGCGGAACTCCAAATCCGATGAAGCTTACATTAATTACAGATCGGGATCAAACGCCTGACAATGTGAAGGGCGACTTTATTCATTTTGGTGCCCCCCGTTTACATCAGATTTTTGAATCGACGAAAAAGCTCGCAAGTTATATACGCTTGTATCAGCAATCACCGCCCGGTGCACAAGGGAATACCCCTCTTTTCCCGTGGCTTGGGTTGAATGTAAAAATTTCATACAAGAGTGACCGCAAGCGTGATGTGCTGATGTCACTCGGGTTACAGCTTATTAATGGAATCATTGTTGAAGATTTCCAAGAAAAAGTTGAAAAGTTGCCGCTTACTCCTAAGATACCTGATCATACGTATACAATGTCACCGCTTGTTAAGCCACAAAGTGGAATTAACCGTCTCCAGCAATATGTGCGAGGGTATGTTGAAACTCAGGACCACTCTTGGGCAGATGAAGCAAGGCAGCGCTGGGACGAAGATTTAGCCTTGCTAAATTCCTTTTATGAGGGCATCGAAGAAAAACCTGAAAGCTATGAAATTGAAAAAGAAGCACTCAAAGAGCAATACGAACCGAAAGTTCTTGTCGAAATTATCAATGGCGGGTTGTTTTATCTTTGTCAAAACACGATGTAAAATTGACCTATCCTCACCTTCCGAGGGTAGGTACTATTTTTTTGAGGGTATTTTAAAAGAAATCGTTCGACAAATTCCTTACAATTTTTTGGTAATTTTACAAAAAACCTGGTTAGAATATCACTATGTATTAACCAACCACTTCATTAAGTTTACATTTTATAGGTCTAAATCCCTATAATTCGAGTATATTCTACATAAATAGAGTAAAACTACTAAAATTCGATTGGTCGGACGAACTATATTTCGTGTTTTGTAAATATTTTGACATCGACAGATTTTTACAGAAAATTTCATTTTCATGTTTTATACTTCTAAATGTAATACAAAGGTTCTATACATAAGAGACTATCGTTTTAGGTAGACGGCTAACATTCGAACAGACAAAGGCAAACCTATTGAAAAATAGGGACGCAAAGTCACAGGTCTAAGATTGGACGTAACAATTAAGACGGCTGGACTGCCTGGAATACTAATTGTATTTTGGGAGGAAACGAAATGTTAAATGAAGTACAAAACAAAGATGAGCAATTGGATCAAGATTGGATCGACCTTATATTAGAAGCAGTGGAGATGGGAATGAGCGTCCAGGATATTCAAGCTTTCCTCCAAAGTAAAACAGCATAACGGACCTTATCTATACATATAACAATAACCTTTTGAAGCTACGGATTGGAAACATAAGGATGCGAGGGAACCTAAATTATCGGGTTCCTTTTTATTTTTCAGTTTTTTGTGTTCTTGTTATAAAACATTTACTTCGTTATATGCTATAATAGGTATATGAAGGAAGGTGAGAAAGAATGATTGGTCAACGTATCAAAACATTTCGTTTGCAAAAACAATTATCCCTATCTGAACTAGCAGATCGCGCTGGAGTTGCCAAATCATACTTGAGCTCAATCGAACGGAATCTCCAATCAAACCCTTCTATCCAATTTCTTGAAAAAATATCTACAGTATTAGGAGTTACAGTCAACGAATTGCTCCATGAACAATCAGAACCTGAAAGTGTAGAACTTGATTCAGAATGGACTAGACTAGTACGCGAGGCAATGAAATCAGGAGTTTCCAAAGAGGAATTTCGATCATTCTTAGAATTCAACAAATGGAAGATGGATAATAAATAGAAAATGCTTCGGCACATTGGTTGCCTGAAGCATTTTTTATTTTATATGTATGTATCGAAAGTGGTATTACTGTGGGATTCAGATTGTTGAGGAATTGGGTATTTTTTCTGTAATGATGAAGGATATGCTTCTCCAGCATCACGGGCACGAAATGTTGCGAGATTATGATTACAAATTGGACAGTTCCATTTACCTTGTTTACTGCTCCTAAAAGATGGTCGATAACATCTTGAACATGTTTTTGTATACATAGAGACTCCTCCATTTAGAAAATTTGAGTAATCCAATAGCCATGGAGGATAAAAACATATGCATATAAAGCAGTGGCTACATAGGATAAAGAACGAATTAATCGGTTCACTGGGATACGAATGATAAAATAAAGTGAAATCAAACATAAAGAAAGCATTGCTTTTATAAGTAAAAATAAGACCGGATGGATTTCGTATATTGTGTACATTAACGGGTTGGCTTCTGATATATGGCCGCCAAGGATTCCGAAATGGGTGATAAATGCGTCTATGAGATTTAAAAAAGCTAGCAAAATGAGGATAAATTTCATTGGAAACCTCGCAAATCATCATTAATAAAGTTAAGTTAATATTGAGAACTTATTCAGATATATCCTATGATCCGCTTTTATTCATTCTCAATAAAGAATACACGAACGAATATACTCCCTATTAAATTAAATATCTATCAATCACGATCTTAAACGTTTTCTCAGGTAGTAAAATATAAAACCTCCACCTAAAGCTAAAATTATACCAGCAATTAGTATATTAAAGGTGTTAGTACCAGTCTCAGGCAATTTAGGTCCATCAACAGGAAGGACTCCACCTAAAGTACCTTCTGCATAGAACTTCATTTCCACTTCAGTTGCTAAACCCTGGTACTCATTCCCTAAATGTGGAGGAAATTCTACCGTAAATATTAGTTCCTCTTGTTGACCACTTACTATTGGTCTAGGATCTATTTTTTTAAAATTCCCCAATTTTCCTTTGAAAATATCTCCATTCTTATCAGAAATAGTTAGAAATAACTCCTCATACAATTCTTTCGATCCTGACTTTCGATCTGCTGAAGTTAAATAGTTAAAATCCTCAGTACCACTATTTTTTATGATTAATGTTCTAGTTGCCCAGTCTCCCGGTTTAAAATTATCAACATCAAATAATACTTTTTCAGGTGTTGTATTGATATCTATTTCTTTATTGTTGTTAGATGGAGATGCTTTAACTTGATTTGCTAGAAAAAAAAATAGAAGAGTACACACTGTCATAAAATATATTATTCTAATAAAACTCTTACCTAACTTCATTATTTGCTCCCTTCCTTCCCTAGAAGGGGATCAATATTTAAAGAATATTGATCCTTAATTAGTTTTTGTTTCTTCGATAGCATCTTTTGTTTTATTGCTTATATCAATTTTTGAAATTGTTCTCCAAAGTGAGAAAATAGAATATAGGAAGATCAAAACCCCTGGGACTATCATTAATATGATTGTTCCATTTTTTGAACTTGCAAAATCAGCAAAATATCCAAGATAAGGAATCGTTAATCCACGATATTCGGCTACTACATTTTGAGCTAATACTGGATTAATATCTTCTGTATTGTTATTATCCCCTTTTGTTTTATACATCACTTGATTCTCGTTTTTTAGGACTTCAGTAATTCTGTGAGTGATGAGTTTTTCATCTTCTTCCATAAAGGTGATTACGTCACCTTCTTTAAACCGCGTCATATCTCCGCCTGTTTTTACTGCGATAATAGATCCTGTTTTGATTCCTGGTTCCATTGACCCTGATAATACAGTTTTAAGTTGGTAACCAAAAATTGTTGGTTCCCCACCTGAGATTTTATTTGAAACTACCAAAGCTGCTACCCCTATTAATAATAGTACGAGCAAGCTCGTGACAATATGATTAATCCACTTCTTAATTACCTTCTTTTTATTCATTATTCATCCTTCTCCTCTTTATTATCATCTATGATATCATTCGCAATTTCAGTTGAATCACCAGTTGTTCCTACCATCCCATCAGATGTTGCTTCTTCATTTGTAACTTCTGTTGGTTCCTCACTGGATACTTCATTACTTTGTTGTTCATTTTCAGGTTCTATATTATTTTCCTTAGTTTTTTCAATAACTGGCTCTTCCGTTTCAACTTCGATTGTTTCATTAGAATTGTCATTTTGATTAGAATTGTTGTTCATGCATTTTACTTTGAGCTTCTTTTTGCTCCATGCATCATCAAACTGTTTATTCGTTTGAATAGCTTTAAACTCATAAAATCCTTCATTACTTGTTTTATGTGTTAACGTAATCTCTTCTCCACTTTTTAGAATTGGAATAACACCTTCATAAATTTTTTCACCTTGATTTTTAGGCTTTCCATTCTCTGAAGTGAAATATATTTCATAAATACTTTGTGTCGTCATGTCGCTTCCAGTATTTCTTAAAATAACTTCCATATCTGCCGGACATGCTTTTAGATTATCGTTAGCTGGCTCAGGGAATACAAGATTACTATTATCTGGTGGCGACCATTCACCTGCAGTAATTAAGATATTACCTTGTGATTTAGAAGTGAAATATGCCGTTGTTGTTGAAGTAAAATAATTCATAGCGAATATTAGAATATAAAATACAAGGGCAGCCTTAAATATGATTTTGTATTTTTTATATCTTTTATTCATTTCTCTTAGTAATCTACTTGTTTTTCGCAATGCTATCTCAGCCCCTTCAAATTCGCAATTCTGGATTTATATATATTTATGAAAACAACTCAGGTGCTATGCTTTCATAAATATATATAAAACAGGAAGGAGAGGGCTCTCCTCCCCTATTAGTAGCTATCTAAGTTCCCCATCTTGTTGACTAGCATCGAAAATCAATTGGAAATCTAATTTGTCATCTTGGAATTTATTTTGATCCGCACCATTATCATCGAACTTATAGTTGAAAATTAATACTTGTCTGTCCGAATTATTTAATGGACCTGTTTTAGAGTTTAAATCTTCAGCAACAACTAAATCTTCAATTTCAGAAAGTGGTGTCCAATCAAGTACAACTGGACCATTTTGTCTATTTTCACTAATTCTTACTAGAATATGATCTGCGAAATCTTCCCCAGCATTGTCACCATTTGTATCAGACACTGTGTAATCAACGTTCATTTTTACATCTTTAATTTTGAGTGAACCTTCGCTATATAAGCGAAGTTGTTTAATTGTCCAATCACCTGGCTTCATATTATCAACACTTAAATCAACATATGCACTGTCATCAGTACTTTTTAGCTCTAAGTCTAATGTTCCAGCAGCAAACGAATTATTTGATACCTCAGTGTCGCTAAAATAAGCAAATGTTCCCCCACCAATAAGTCCTAATCCTAGAATAGCTGTTGCGGCAGTTAGTCCTAATTTTTTCTTCATACTCATCTTCGTTTCCCCTTTTTTCTCCCTATAAATAACGTTTTTCACAAGATTATTGTAACTAGTATGTATACAAGGAAGGAGATAGAATCCCCTTCCCCTTTTCAATTATGAAATATTATTTTAATTCCCCTTCAGTTTGATGAGCAGTAAATGTCCAATCTAGTTTTAAAGTATCACCTTGGAATTCGTTTTGATCTGCACCATTGTCAACAAATTCGAATGCAACATACATTTGGTCACTAGTACCATTCTCTAAACCATCACCTTCACCGTTTAATCCAAATAAGTGGGTAAAGAAGCCTTGTACGTTTTCAACTGCATCTGGTTCCATATTTTGAAGATCATACAATGTAGTTTCTGCAATTACATCATTATAATCTCCGATAACCCAACCATCACCTGTTTTATCAGCATTTTCAAGGAATAGCACCTTAATGTGTTTACCAAAGTCGTCAACATTATCACCTTTTGCATCTACAACGTTATAAGCTGTAGCTAAATCAACTGATGAAATATCTAAAGAACCATTGTTTTCTAATAGGAATTCACGAACCATTATATCTCCAGGCTTGATGTTTTCAACATCAATTACAACTGATGGGTTTACTGCTAAATCTAATGTACCAGCTGTAAATTCATTGTGTGATACTTCTGTGTCGCTGAAGTACGCAAATGTTCCTCCCCCGATTAGTGATAATCCTAGTGCTGCTGATGCTACCCCTAAACCTAATTTCTTTTTCAAACTCATTTTTGTTTCCTCCTCTTTTTCTCTTATAAATTTTTATATTGAATCCTTATGTATTGATAAGGAGATCAACCAGAACTGTACTTAGTAAAGTTCATTTGTGTTCTTTGTAACGAACTTACAATGTGAGTATAGCCCATAAGTCTTATATTTGAAAAATCCCAAAATCAGTCATTTTTTCTTAATAAAGAACGTATATCGTTCGTTTTCTCGTAATATCTCTTATTTCCTTACTATTTTATTATTTTATTAAGAACAATAAGTTCCTTATAATGAACGTGTAAGTATTCAAATTAACGAAGGAGAAGGAAGATGATCGGTTCGAGGATTAAAGAATTACGAAGGCAGAAAAGTCTCACGATTACAGAGCTTGCAAAACGCGCTGGAGTTTCAAAGTCATATTTAAGCTATATTGAACGAGATGTACAAAAAAATCCTTCTATTCAATTCTTAACTAAGATTTCAAAGCCACTCGATACAAATATTGAATTTTTATTAGGAGAAGAAAGAACGATTCCTCATTCTAATGAACCACTTGATCAAGAGTGGACCAAGCTCTTAAGGAATGCAATTGATGACGGATTAAGCAAAGAGGACTTCAGAGAGTTTCAAAACTATATAAAATTTAGCAACTGGAAAAATGGTCACATAAAAAACAAAGGAGGGAATAATATTGATAACGTGACAAAAAAATGTTGAATTTAGATTCCGAGTAATAAAAGTATATAACAATGGAAATAGTGAAGATGTAACATGTCGAATGATTTGGTTTAACTATTTATAACAGATGAGAGGAGAGAGTGTGAAATCAATGAAAAAAGGAATAGTGATAACTGGTATAATCGTTGTACTTTGTTTAGGCTCCACACAATTAATACCCGTATTAGCAAGTGAAGATACAGATATTGACGTCAAACAAGAACGCGAGGTTTTAGTACCTTCTGATGATACTAGAGTGAAGGACTCAAGTATGAACGAACAGGAAAATGAAACTACCGAAGAAACAACAACTTCAGATTCCACGAGTGATCTTCGTAGCCAAGCTAGGGAGAGTGAACAATTTGATAATTATACAAACAATCTAGCAAAGGATTTAGGTATTAAAACTGAAGGTAAGGATTCAGAGGAAATTCAAGCCGAAATTCGTTCTATAATGCTCCAAGAGAAGGCTAAAGAAGCGGGAATTAAAGTTGAAGGTAAATCAGAGGAAGCCCTTATAACAGAACTTAAAGAAACGTATAGGGAGAAACCCGAGTTAATAAAGCCTTCCTCTAATAAATACGAAGAACTACGAATGAAACCAGATTCTAGGAGAAAGCAAATTCTCGAAACAGCAAAATCACATGGCATTGAAACTGAAGGCAATGAATTTGATGCTGTTGTTGAAGAACTAAAGACAGTTTTGTTAAAAGAAAAAGGAGAATAATGTTGAAAAAACCTTGAAAGGAACAATCCTTACAAGGTTTTTTCATTTAATCCGTCTTCTCCAACGCTGATATTACTAACCCTCTTTCATTCTCCTGGGCTTTATACGTAATGTTGTTCAGCGTTGCGGTTCCGTTGATTTTTTTATCCTTGTCACGAAGGAGTCCCAATTTATATGTTACTTTTCCAATATCCTCTTCTTTGACTGCCTCTTCTGTGTTTGTGACGGCAACCAATAAGAAGAATGCAGCAATTGTGTCTTCATATTTATCTAACGTAGTGCTGAGGTTGTCTGATTCCACGTCTTTTTTCACGATTGATAAACGAACGACTTCATTTGTTGTTTCATTTACGATTCCTTCAAGAATCATTCCGTTGTTGACATCGTGTTTGAATTCTCCATTTCTTACATTCAATTGTTCAATTTTATCGGAATCTTTCATTTCTGTTTGAGCTTCGTTCCAATTTTTAACGAGGTCTTCTGTTGTAAAGCCTAAAGAGCCCAGATCCATGATTTGTTCGTCGGCTTGTTGAATTTTGGTTGCTTTTGGATCTTCTTTTTTCTCTTGTTCTTTCGCCTTGTCGTCTCCTTTACAACTGACAAGCAATAATGAACTAAGTAGCAAAATCGCAAAAATAAAAATTCGTTTCCGCATGATTTTCCTCCTACCAGCTAACTTTTCACATAAAGTTAATATGCACGTAGAATGTCCAAATCATGCAGAATGATCACACAAAAAAGCGATCCGATATAAGATCGCTTTTTATTCATATTCCTCTGTTTTACTAATCATTACCCTTACAACATACACTTCATCGTTTTCTTTTACAGTGTTTTCAATCACATCTTTATCCAAGCCAACTCTTATACCGTTTGAGCCATCCTTAACCATTAACGCAAGTGCTTGGGGCTTTTCTGCTTCAATATTTATTTTGTCATTGAGTTGAGATTGAGCAGTGCCGATTGATGTATCAACTTCCATAACTGGTGACTGCAACGTGGTAGAACCTGTGCCATCGGTCATCGATAACGTCCACTGGGCATAAGTAGTGTTGTCATCCAGGTTAAAATTCATTTTGGCAGAAGCCAACGTCATATCTTCGTTGGTTGCGGTCGCCCCACGTACGATATCTTCTTGTTTTTCTCCATTTTTAAAATGCTCTACCCAAACATGAATCATCTTTATCTCTTCATTTTTTATGTTAAGGTCGTACATTAAAAGTGTATCGAACCCGAGTGAACTAATGATTTGCGAATTTCTCTCATTTTGTTTGACCGGAGTCAGCACACCATCTGCTTTCTTAGCAGGATTGTTTTCATTTCTACAGCCGATCAGAGCAAGTAAAATAAGAAATCCAATCGATATTTTAAATAGCCTACTCATTAGTACTCCCCCTTTTTTCTCATAATACCATAGCTTTCCATTAAACTGCATAAATTTTCCTACTGCGGGGAATTCCTAAAGTAAAAGTGAGGTGCTGTATGTGCTGCGTAAAATATTGATTGGCTGTAGTTTTTGTTTGTTATTAACTCCAACTGTTTTTATCGACAATGATTCAGCAGCTATATCGGCTGAGCAAAAAAAGCCAGTCCCGGAGTATGCAAAATGGGGAAAACTTGCGATGGAGGAGACACAGAAACGTTATCCTTCCGCTCAAATTGTTGATTATTTACATGTTGGAAGACATAAGAAGAACGGGATGTATGTTGAACGATTTAAACTTTGGCTGAAGCAGGATAATCGTGAATTCGGTATTTTTGTAAATATCACGTTTGAACCAGAGACTGAACGGGTTAAAAATATTACCGTTGTGGAAACAGACCGATAGTGCTTTTACATATAATCCATCGATTATGTAAAAAATACCGAACAAAGGAGGTGTGAATGCCGTGACTAACTTTATTATGAAATTAATTTTATTACCTTTAATTGTTGCCATTTGTTCTGGCATTTTTGATAGTGTTGATTTAGTTGCATGGTATCAGCCAATTGGTATTGGTGTACTGTTAGCCATTCTTGGTTATTTTATGGAGAAAGCGATGCTAAGAAGAGATACTACGGTGATGACAGATATTGCCGATTTTGTAACTGCAGCCCTTGTAGTATATTTTCTTTCCTTGTTCTACGATGGTGCGAGAGTCACCCTTTGGGGCGCAATATTAACAGCCCTTGTTATTACATTAGTTGAGATAGCTATCCACCGTTGGCTAGTAAGGTCTGATAGAACCGAGAGATCCCATGCTTAAGTTGTATAATAAAGAGAGGTGCATATTATTTCTGCACCTCTTCTCTATTTACCCACCTATATAAGACATTTCAATTTTCTTACGTTTCTTCGCAGTTTCCTCTGTTCGTTCATCAGAGTACCGATCACGTCTTACTTGCCATATCGACTTAAGAGTTTCATCAATCTCACTTTCGGATGCATCTGATCGAATTAATGATCTTAAATCATGGCCAGCCGTTGCAAATAGGCATGTATACAGCTTTCCATCTGCCGATATTCGTGCTCGGGTGCAACTTGAGCAGAAGGACTCTGTAACAGATGAAATGAAACCAATCTCCACATCTGTACCTACGTAACGATATCTCTTCGCTACTTCTCCAAAATAATCCGCATCGACAGGTTCTAATGGCATTTCACTATGGATTAAGTCATGGATTGCTTTCTTCGAAACGACTTGATCAAAATTCCAACCGTTTGTCGTTCCAACATCCATAAATTCGATGAAACGAAGCGTGATTCCTTTATCTTTAAAATACCTCGCCATCGGTAGTATCTGCGAGTCATTTTTTCCTTTTCGGACCACCATATTCATTTTCACATGAAGTCCGGCTTCTTGTGCCGCTTCAATTCCCGCTAATACCGGCTTCACTCCAACAGAACGACCATTCATTCCTTTAAAAATATCGTTATCCATCGCATCAAGGCTAACATTCACACGCTGTAGGCCCGCTTCTTTCAATCGCTTTGCATATTTCGGCAAGAATATGCCATTTGTTGTAAGAGCAATATCTTCAATACCTTCTATATGAGTTAAACGCTCAACTAGTTCATGGACATTTTTTCGAACTAACGGTTCTCCACCAGTTAACCGAATCTTTTGCACACCAAGTTTGACAAAGCTTCGTGTCAACGTTTCAATTTCAGAATAGGATAATAATTCGCCTTGCCTTAAGAATTGATAATCATCCCCAAAGATTTCTTTAGGCATACAATACGAACAACGGAAATTGCATTGATCTGTGACAGAAATGCGCAAATCACGTAGAGGTCGATTCAATTGATCAACAATTTTTTCATTTTTTGTAGTCATTTAACCTGTCACTCCTACCTTTAAATAAAGGTTCAAAAAGGAGGATGAAAGGGACCGCGTCGACAAAAACGCCACGGCTTCATGTCTTGTCGACACTAGTCCTGTGCGTCGAAAGTTCAAGGCGGCGCTGCTTTGAGTACCGGAGCGAGGCAACTGCTTGAGTTAACTCCCTCGCAGCCTTGCGCTGAGGAATTTACATCTTGAATAATCTAGTAGACGCAAGCGCATAACCGGTAATTCACAATGTACATGGAGCAGTTTACGCAGAAATTCGACGTGTCATTTTCACCGGACTTTTTGAACATCCTAACTTTTTAAGTACCTATTACTCTATCATACTAACAAATTCTTGTGAATAGAAACGATAATCCATGAAATCCGGTTTGCGAAATAATTTTCAAAATGTAGACAAACGCCCACGACTTCTATCCTATGGTTACATATCCATGTTAGTGAGGCAAGAATAAGGAGCCATTCTAGCCCAATCACGGTAGAAAGAAATATCCCGTGCCCGAAGTGGGAGAATAATAACAGGAGGTAATTAGATGGGACCATATCGAAGACCATATGGATTTGGCAGACAGGAACGGTTTTTTTGGGGAGCACCTTTGGTAGGTGGATTAGTTGGAGGACTTGTTGGGAGTACCCTTCTTAATCCGTATTTCTACGGCGGATATCCATATTATCGTCCACCGTATTACCCATACTACCCGTATGGCGGAGGTTTCTGGTATTAATTAGTAATACGTAAGGCGTCTGCCCGACAAGCATAAGAGTAGCTGGCAGAAGGTGGCTTTTTACCATTCGTTTGCGATTGGCTTAGACAAGAGTGCCGATGACGCCTGGAGCTATTTGTAAAAAAAGAGCTGACACATATGCTGTCAGCTGGACTAACCTAAAATAGTGAGACAATATAAAACACCTCCAAAATGGCAATACTTGAGATAAGTATTGTGACAT
>NZ_JBPFDQ010000104.1:0-17492 GCF_059415045.1 Ferdinandcohnia sp. SAFN-114
AAATTAATGAAAAAGTGTTAAATTTAATATGGATAGGTGTTTTATATATGTCTCATTTGGCTAGGTCAGTTCAATATGAGGGAGCTTTTTTATTAGTTGGATTAGGGATTGTGGTTGTTGCAATTATCGCGAGCTATATCTACTATACGAAAAAAGATATCCATTCTGTATAAGAAAGGGGGGACTTTGCATGAATGTATTTTTAAGAGAAATGAAGGCATACCGTAAGTCTCTCATCATTTGGAGCATTGGACTTGTCCTTTTAATATTCATGGGAAACACTGAATACTCAAGCCTTTCTTCATCTGGGCAATCCTTGAATGAACTTGTTGAGTCGATGCCAAAAGCTCTTCAAGCATTAATGGGGACGGGTACGTTAGATTTATCGACCCCGATAGGGTATTTCGCGGTTCTGTATTTATATTTGCTTTTGATGGCGACAATACATGCCTCGATGATGGGGGCTTCAATCATTGCAAAGGAAGAGCGGGATAAGACCTTTGAATTTTTATTTGTAAAACCTATTACACGTACGAAGGTAATTACCATGAAGCTAGTAGCAGCTTTTATAAATCTTGTCGTTTTTAACGCTGTTACAACCATTGCAACGATTTTGATTTTTGAAATGGATCATGGGATTGAGGATCTACTTAAGTTAATGGGCGGAATGTTTATTTTACAAATCCTATTTTTAGTGCTTGGTTCTGCACTTGCAGCAACTATCCGGAAGCCGAAACGAGCAGCACCCATTGCTACAGGAATCCTGCTACTAACATTTATTTTATCGATTGTCATTGATTTAAGTGAAAAACTTGAAGTCCTTAAATATGTTGTTCCATTCAAATATTTTACAGCGGAAAATATGCTAACTGGGGATGGGTTTGAGGCTGTTTTCGTCATGATCTCCGTTTGTTTGACCGTCATTTTAACAGCACTAACCTATGTTTTTTATAAAAAAAGAGATCTGAACGTGTAATAAGGAGCAGACTACTGCTCCTTAGAAGGTTATTCATTTTTATAATTTAAATTTAAAATGGGTACGCGTAAAAAGCGTTTGATTGCAAAGGCACATGCACCCATTCGAACGGTTCTTTTGCCTAAAGTTGAAACCGATAATTCACGATAGTGACTGATAGAAGAGGATAAATTCTCTTCTATTTTTTTTATAGAATCAGGGTAAAGACGTAAGATTTCTCCATCAAGTATAATTGTATCGGGATTATACATGTTGATCATATTATTTAATCCAATGGATAGGTAGTAAATAAAGTGTTCGAGACGCTCAAGGATCTCCTTGTCATTTTCCTCAATTAGCTCTTTCAAGTCATCATATGTAAAAGAGGAAAGACCTTTTTCCACTCTTATATTTTCTAAAAAGACGGACTCTGAAGCATATTGTTCCCAGCACCCTTCATTACCACAAGAACATGAGCGTCCGTGTGGAACGACGATCATATGACCGATTTCACCTGCAAACCCGTCATTTCCGCGAAAGAAATGATTGTCCATAATGATCCCAAGCCCGATTCCAGAATAAATCGTGGTGCATAATAGGCTGTTTGTTTCATGGTGAAGAAATACCCTTTCAGCAAAAGCGGACATATTTGCATTGTTTTCGATATGTATCTCGAGCTCGCATGCTTTTTCAAGGTCTTCCTTCAAATTAACAGAACGCCACAAGAATCGAGGCACAAAATGAATCTTTTCATCTTTTCCAACAAGTCCGTGAATTGCAATTACGACACCGATAATACCATAACGATTATCACTGTATTCCTCATCAAGTAAATTGATTTGTTCAATTAATATCTGAAGAATGTCCTCATAGGCTCGGTTTTTACATTCGATCGTCTTTTCGAAAACAAGCCTCCCAAGCAAGTCCGATATTGTGAATGAGATATGGTTGTAGTCCACATCTATTCCCAGCGCATATCCGGCCCTAGCGTTTAATGAAAGCATAATTGGCTTTCGCCCAACATTATTATGCTCTAGCTGAGTTTCAATGATTAAGTCTTCATCTAATAAATCAGCAACCTGTGCAGAAACGGTGGCCCTTGTAAGTGCTGTTGCTTTGGAAATGTCAGCCCTTGAGATCATGCCTTCTTGAACTATTTTTTCTAAAATAAGCGAGCGATTTATTTTTTTTATATATGCTGCATCTCCAGTAATCATACAAATCCTCCATCTGGTAGTTGGTACAACAAAATTTTAAAAAGAAGATTTCATCATTAAGTTATACATAATGAATGGCAATATGTGAAGTTTTTTCTATGATGACGCTTTCAAAAAAACTAAATTTACATTTGACATAATTGTTTGTATTTAGATAATTGACGAATAAAGGCTAGGGTGGTACATTATAAATGGTTATAATTTGTTTAGTGAACGAATTAATTATACAACTTATTTTTAAGATTGAAAAGATTTGATTTTTTAGGTAGGGTATAAAAAGGAAACATAATAGTATTACTATTTTAATAGTTTAGGAGTGTGGTTACATGAAAACAGCTTTAAATAACAAAGAATTAGATTTGTTAGCAATTAATACGATTCGAACTCTATCAATTGATGGTGTAGAGAAAGCAAATTCTGGACACCCAGGAATGCCAATGGGTGCAGCTCCAATGGCTTACACTCTTTGGGCAAAAGAAATGAATCATAACCCTGCAAATCCAAACTGGTTCAACCGCGACCGCTTTGTATTATCAGCTGGACATGGTTCCATGCTTTTATATAGCTTACTACATTTATTCGGTTACGATGTAACTATGGATGATTTGAAAGCTTTCCGTCAATGGGGAAGTAGAACTCCAGGACATCCTGAGTTTGGTCATACTCCAGGTGTTGAAGCAACTACAGGTCCACTTGGCCAAGGTGTTGCAATGTCTGTTGGTATGGCAATGGCAGAAAGACATCTTGCTGAAACTTATAACAAAGACAATTATGAATTAGTTAACCACTTTACATATGCAATTTGTGGTGATGGAGACTTAATGGAAGGTGTTTCCGCAGAAGCAGCTTCACTAGCTGGTCACTTAAAATTAGGTCGTCTTATCGTGATGTACGATTCAAACGATATTTCATTAGATGGTGATTTAAACCTTTCTTTCTCTGAAAGTGTTGAAGATCGCTTTAAAGCATACGGCTGGCAAGTAATCCGCGTTGAAAATGGTAATGATACAGAAGAAATTCAAAAAGCATTACAAGAAGCAAAAGCTGATCTAAACCGTCCAACATTAATTGAAGTTAAAACAACAATCGGTTTCGGTTCCCCAAACAAAGGTGGAAAATCGGCTTCACACGGTGCTCCACTTGGTAAAGATGAAGTTACTTTAACAAAAGAATCATACGGCTGGACTTATGAAGAGCCATTCTTCGTACCAGAAGAAGTGAAAGAACACTACAGCCAATTCGTAGAAGCTGGCAAGCAAAAAGAAAGTGTTTGGAATGAATTATTTGCAGAATATAAAAAAGAATACCCTGAATTAGCAAATCAATTTGAAATGGCATTAAATGGCGAGCTGCCTGAGAACTGGGAAGCTTCATTACCAAGCTTTGAAGCTGGATCTTCAGTTGCAACTCGTGATGCTTCAGGTAAAGCATTAAATGCTGCTGCTACTGCAATTCCACAATTAATCGGTGGTTCAGCAGACTTAGCAGGATCAAACAAAACCCTTATCACTTCTGAAAAGAACTATGCAATCGACAGCTTTGCTGCTCGTAACATCTGGTTTGGTGTTAGAGAATTTGCAATGGGTGCGGCTATCAACGGTATGGCACTTCACGGTGGCGTAAAAGTATTCGGAGCAACTTTCTTCGTATTCTCTGATTACCTACGTCCAGCAATCCGTCTAGCAGCTTTAATGAAGCTACCTGTAACATATGTATTTACACATGATTCAATTGCAGTTGGTGAAGACGGCCCAACTCATGAGCCTGTTGAGCAATTAGCTGCATTACGTGCAATGCCAGGTCTTTCTATTCTACGTCCAGCTGACGCAAAAGAAACAGCTGCAGCATGGCGCTTAGCAGTTGAAAGTACTGACACACCAACAGCACTTGTATTAACTCGTCAAGGTTTACCTACTTTAGAGCTTGATCAAGAAGTTGTATATGAAGGTGTTAAAAAAGGTGCTTACGTTGTTTCTGAAGCAAAAGGAGAAGTTGCGGGTCTATTACTTGCAACAGGTTCTGAAGTTTCATTAGCAATTGAAGCTCAAAAAGAGCTTGAAAAAGAGGGCATTTTTGTATCAGTAGTAAGTATGCCAAGCTGGGATCGCTTCGAAAAGCAATCTGCAGAATACAAAGAATCAGTTCTTCCAAAAGCTGTTAAGGCTCGTCTTGGAATCGAAATGGCTTCTCCACTAGGATGGAAAGAA
This sequence comes from Ferdinandcohnia sp. SAFN-114, assembly GCF_059415045.1. Lineage (NCBI taxonomy): Bacteria > Bacillati > Bacillota > Bacilli > Caryophanales > Bacillaceae > Ferdinandcohnia > Ferdinandcohnia sp. SAFN-114. The sequence goes on from NZ_JBPFDQ010000104.1 coordinate 4,380, forward strand.
TTCGTTGGCGACCAAGGTAAAGTTCTTGCAGTTAACACATTTGGAGCATCTGCACCAGCTGGTAAACTTCTACAAGAATACGGCTTTACTGTAGAGAATGTAGTAAAGAACTTTAAAGAAGTACTGTAATTTTTTACTAACTCATTTGACCCACCAATAAGTATAGGTGAGTCAAATGTTTCTAACAATATGGAAGATAAGATACTGGAGGGAAAAAGAAATGAAATTTTTTATCGATACAGCTAATCTAGATGACATTAAAAAAGCGTATAAAATGGGTGTACTATCTGGTGTTACAACGAACCCATCACTTGTTGTAAAAGAAGGCGTTAAATTCGAAGACCGCATTGCTGAAATCCTTCAAGCTGTGCCAGAAGTTGAAAGTGTATCTGCTGAAGTATCTCCAGATGCTGAAACTGCTGAACAAATGATCGCAGAAGCTGAAGAGCTTATCAAAATCAACGGTGGCGACAAAAACATCACTATCAAAGTTCCAATGACAGTGGCTGGATTAGAAGCAACTCGTTACCTTTCTCAAAAAGGTGTTAAAACGAACGTTACATTAATTTTCACGATGAACCAAGCTCTATTAGCAGCTCGTGCTGGTGCAACTTATGTATCTCCATTCTTAGGTCGTCTTGACGACATCTCTGAAGATGGCGTACAGCTTGTAGCAAAAATTGCAGAGCTATTCCGTGTTCACAACCTAGACTCTCAAATCATCGCTGCATCTGTAAGACACCCAGACCACGTTACTCGTGTAGCTCTAGCTGGTGCGCACATTGCAACGATTCCATACTCTGTAATTGAGCAACTTACTAAGCACCCACTTACAGACCAAGGCTTAGAAAAATTCGCAGCTGACTGGGTAAAAGCAGTAAAATAATTGTTTTTATATAGGGAACCCCGATTCGCTTTAAGAGTGGATTGGGGTTTTTTGGTTTGGGGATAATTAGTTAGAAGGGGGCAAGATCAAGTAGGGCTTTTTAGATTGGAGTGTTGCAGTAGCGGATATGGTCGAAGCTCGATCAGTATTTTTGTTGTTGAAGTCCCAGGCGGAGCTAGAGCACGCTCATAAAGTCCTTCATAGAGCAGATGAAGTCCCGCACGAAGCCAGAGCAGCCACGTAAAGTCCTTCATAGAGTGGATGAAGTCCCGTGCAGAGCTAGAGCAGCGGCGTAAAGTCCTTCATAGAGTGGATGAAGTCCCGTGCAGAGCTAGAGCAGCCGCGTAAAGTCCTTCATAGAGCGGATGAAGTCCCGCGCAGAGCTAGAGCAGCCACGTAAAGTCCTTCATAGAGCGGATGAAGTCCCGCGCAGAGCTAGAGTAGCCGCGTAAAGTCCTTCATAGAGTGGATGAAGTCCCGCGCAGAGCTAGAGTAGCCGCGTAAAGTCCTTCATAGAGTGGATGAGGTCCCGTGCAGAGCTAGAGCAGCGGCGTAAAGTCCTTCATAGAGTGGATGAAGTCCCGCGCAGAGCTAGAGCAGCCGCGTAAAGTCCTTCATAGAGTGGATGAGGTCCCGCGCAGAGCTAGAGCAGCCACGTAAAGTCCTTCATAGAGTGGATGAAGTCCCGTACGCAGCTTAAGCCCGCACGTAAAGTCCTTCATACAATTGGACGAAGGACTAATTAAGCACCCAACTTATTAGAAACGATTTTTTTATTCAAAATATGCCCACTGGTGAACGCCTACTAGTTTATAATTTTTCTTTAAAATTTGCCGAATCCACTTCTTTGTAGGAACTACCTGACACCAATCATAAACAAGATTGGTCGTTATTTTTTCCTCGGGGAACAGTATCTGATACTCTTTAACAGATCTTAATACAGCGTTTGTCACCGATTCTTTATGCTCGCACTCTTTACATTTGCATTTTTTACCTTCAACCACAACAGAAAATGAATCACATTTCTCACAAGTAATCCCTTTTTGAAGCTGCTCGTAATGGTAACTTGGAATCTTAGTAAATGGGGATTTGGTGATATGCAAAGACATTAATAAATCTGCTATTTTTTTCTGTTTTTCATTTATTTTTACAGGGTTTGTGTCCAATGTTTTCATGTGGTTCTTGATTTGAGTTGGAAAGATTACCGGTAAATTTAGGGGTGCTTGATAGAGAGTGAATGATGGATTGATAAAAATAACTGAAGCTTCAATAGGGAGGTGACATCCATGGCTGCGAAGTAACTGATTTAATAGAGTTTCGCTTCTACTTAATTGAAGTAGGGGGTTGCTCACTTCTTGTTTAGGTTTCTTGAATAATTTATTCGACTCATAATAGTAGTCGCCTTCATAATTTTTAACCTCATAAAAGTGAATTTTTCCATTGATCAGGTTAAGGTTGTCTATTTGGAAGATTGTGTTATTCACTTCCAATAACAAATCATTTAATAGTAGGCATTCGCTGTGAAGTTGTTCCGTCAAGATATCGAAGAGTAATTCTCCATCGTATCCTTTTTTTAGATTTGAAAAGTACTGCATATCCTTGCTAGATAATTCACTTCGCTTGTCTAATAACTCTAGTAGAATTAGTTCATCTGGTTTTGTTCGGTGTTTTAAAATCATAGCATACATCCTTTCTAGTAATTATCTTTATTATATTTGAAAATTTAGTAGATTTAAAGCCAGACTTAAGGGCTGATGGTCTCAAAATGAAAAAATGCCCGCCCCACAACAACTGGGGCAAGCATCACTCAACACTTCAAACATCTACTTCGGTACCACTAACACTAACGAAGTACCTTTATCAACCTCAGATTTCAAGGTAATGCTACCACTGACCCCTCGAGCACGTTCTTCCATGCTGAAGAGGCCCACACCGTTTCCTTTTTCATCAACTGTAAAGCCCTGGCCTTTGTCGATTACTTCTACGGTAACGTCCGATTCGCCTTCTTGAATCTTAACAACGGCTTCTGCTACATTGGCATATTTGGCGATATTGGTTAGCGCCTCTTGAACAACGCGATAAATGGTTGTTTCCTTATGAATATCAAGGCGTGTCTTTAATGTACATTCGAACTCCACGTCAATTCCGTAATGTTGGGAGTAGTGTTCAATATATTTTCGAAGTGCTGGAACGACACCGAGATCATCCAACACTGAAGGGCGAAGCTCCCAGGCAAGACTGCGGATGTCCTCCATCATAAAGGAAACATCCTGACGCAAACGGCCGAGGCGTTCATCTGGCTTTTCACTAAGCAATTGATCGAGTTGAATCAATAATGAAAACATACTCTGACCAATGCCATCATGAAGTTCGCGTGAAAAACGTTTGCGTTCTTCTTCTTGGATGCTAATGACTCGGGTCATCATGCTTTTTAGCTCTTCCTGTGTTTCTTTTAGTGCGGTAACCTCATGTCGTACGGCCAAATACTGATTGGGGCGTCCGTTTTCGGATAAAATGGGAACAATCGTTGTATCGACCCAATAAAATGATCCGTCCTTTGCTTTGTTCTTAATTTCACCTTTCCAGACATGGCCAGACCCAATCGTACGCCACATTTCTTTCCAGAATTCCTTGTCATGATGGCCGGAATTAATGATTCGGTGGTCCTGGCCCATTAACTCATCCCTCGAAAACTTTGAGATTTCGCAGAATTTATTATTGATATATTGAATTTTTCCTTGGCGATCTGTGATTGCAACAATCGAGGATTCATCTAATGCAAAGGTTAAATCGGCAAGATGACGTAATGACTTCTCAACATCTTCGCGAAAAGCAGGGTCTTCAATATGTTTTTCTAGATCGGCCAAAAGCTTCAAAGCATTTGGGCCGCCAATTTCAGATTGGTGTTTGAGTCGGTCAATTTTATTCAAAATGCAATAATCCTTTCTTCATTGCGTATTTCACAAGCTCTGGTCGAGATTTCAACCCGAGCTTCTCCATTAAATTGCTTTTATGTGATTCAACGGTTTTAACACTAATCACTAAACGCTCGGCAATTTCTTTATTTGAATAACCCTTTGCAATCCATTCGAGCACTTCTTTTTCCCGTTCTGAAAGCAATGCGAAGGTGTCAGCATTATCTCCCTTTTTGACGCGGTCCAAATATCCACTCATCAAAACCTTTGTTGCAGAGGGTGTTAAATAGGCATTCCCTGTGGAAACAGATTCAATTGCTCCCAACAGATCCTCGTGTGGAGCATTTTTTAAAATATAGCCTGATGCTCCAGATTGAATTGCCCTAAATAAGTATTCCTCATCATCGTGCATTGTTAAAATGAGGATGGCGATGTTTGGCATGAGTTCATGAAGCTCCTGTGTTGCTGTTAATCCATCTTTTCCATGAGGCATGCTTAAATCCATTAACACGACATCAGGGTTTAATTCTTTTGCTTTTTGAATTGCTTCGTCTCCTTCAGATGCTTCCCCAATTACTTCTATATTATTTTTCCCGTTTAATAGCATCATCAGTCCCGAACGGACAACGGCATGGTCGTCCACTATTAGTAATTTAACCATGATATTCCTCCCCCTAAAACGAATCCGACGTTTTCCATTCACAATAGTTCCATTATAGCACGTTCTGGCGGTTATTTTGAAAAATCAATCGTTCAAGGAATTGTTACAAATAAGGGGTTTTTCGTCCAAAGATAGGGGGGTTCCCTGATATGTTTTAAATCACACTTCTTCTACAATAGGTTTATGTTAATTGATTGAGGAGGAGTTCGTATGCAGGCAAAAGCTGCAGCAATCCAAAAAAAGCAAACACCAGCTTATAATAACGCGTTTGCATCAAAGTTTGCCAAGTCCATGTTTTTATCTGTGCTAGGGCTGGCGGTTTTATCATTTATTGGAACGAGAATGTTTACACATGTTGACTTAAATCTTTACGGCTATATGGTAGGAACCATTGTATTCATTGGGGGCTTCTTTTACCGCTTCATTGCTTGGGGAGAAAGACCGCCAACGAAAATCATTATTAAAAAAGGTATCAAACTTTTATTTCGAAAATCGACTCCAAAAACATCTGTGGAGCATTTAGCTACTTACAATTTCATTTGGAATAGGGGAATTTACCGATGGACCCAACATATTTTAATCGGTGGGGGTTGCATCCTTTCTTGTTTTGTTACATTTCCACTTGTCTTCGGTTGGATGTATTTTACGATGGACGAGAATGGCTTTTACAACATCATTGCGATGGGGATACAGGTCTTGACGGTACCAGCAGATGGTATCATCGCAAATCTATCTTATAATGCCTTAAATATCACCGCAGTAATGGTAATTGCAGGAGTTTGTATGGCATTGTACCGACGTATGAAAAATCTACAAGCAAGAGCTGAACAAAAATTCATGTATGACTTGCTGCCACTTTATATGCTGTTATTAGTCAGCGTTACCGGTTTACTTTTAACCTTTATGAATATTTTCTTACATGGTGCAGGTCAGCCAGTGATGTCACTCATCCACCAATGGTCAGTGATTATCACATTGATTTACCTGCCATTCGGAAAACTTGCACATATTCCATTCCGACCTATGAGTGTGTTTGCAAGAAACTATCGTGAGCATTATGCAGAAAAAGAAACGAAGAAATGTAAGGTTTGTGGTGAAGGTTTTGTATCAACTGAACAGTCACAAGATGTCATCAATGTACTTGATGTGAACGATATTCATTTTAAAACTAGAGAAGGCCATCATTTAGCAGAAATGTGTCTTCCATGTCGCAGAAAATACCGGATTGCACAATTTTCCGGCTTCCCAACCCACGAGGTTAAAGTCAAGGAGGCAAATCAGAATGCAAAGGGATAAGTTTTTTAAAGAAGTTAAAAATGTCAATCATCCGAACGAAAAATTAATAAAAACACATTGTAGCTATTGCGGAATGCAATGTGGAATGAATTTACGAGTCAATATAACCACCAACAAAATTGTAGGGGTTGAACCGCGCTATGATTGGCCAGTAACCGTTGGAAAAATGTGTCCGAAAGGGGTAACGGCATACCAGCAAACGAACCACAAAGACCGAATCTTAAAACCGCTTATCCGTGATGATGCTTCCTTAAAAGGAACAAAAGAAGGATTTCGGGAAGCAAGCTGGGATGAAGCCTATGATCTAATCGTAAAGAACTTCAAGAAGTTGCAAGCAGAACACGGCAAGGATTCATTATCCGTCTTCAGCGGAGTATCGATGACAAATGAAAAATGTTATTTAACAGGAAAGTTTGCTCGGGTTGCACTAGGGACTCGCTACATTGATTACAATGGACGTTTCTGTATGTCTAGTGCTGCCGGTGGATTCCTTCGCTCCTTTGGGGTTGACCGTGGATCGACATTACCATGGACGGATATCCATGAAACGGATTGTTTGTTTATAGCAGGAAGCAACACAGCAGAGTGTCATCCAACTTCCATGTTCCGTGTTTGGAATGTACAGGAACGAGGCGGCTACATCATTGTCGTGGATCCGCGCGAAACTCCGATAGCAAGAAGAGCAGATGTACACCTTGATCTAAAACCAGGTACGGATTTAGCTCTAGCAAACGGGATTTTACATTTACTAATTGAAAATGGCTACACAGATGAAGAATTTATTGCCAATCATACGAATGGCTTTGAAGAGACGAAGGAACTTGTGAAGGAATTCACACCAGAATACACAAGCGAGTTAACTGGAATCGCACCTGAAAAGATTATCCGCGCTGCTGAAATTTATGGTAAAGCACCGAATGCGGTTGTGATGTTTGCACGCGGTATTGAGCAACAACATAAAGGCGTTGATAATGTATCTGGATATACAAATATGGCTCTAATTACAGGAAAAATTGGCCGTCCAAAATCAGGCGTTGCCACTTTTACAGGTCAAGGAAATGGGCAAGGTGGAAGGGAACATGGTCAAAAATCAGACCTGCTACCAGGCTATCGCAAACTGACGAATCCAGAGCATGTTAAGGAAGTTTGCAGTGTTTGGGGGATTACTCCAGAAGAAATGCCAAAACCAGGTGTTTCTGCATATGAAATGTTTGAATTAATGGATCAAAAGACAATTCGTGGACTCTATCTCCTTTGCTCAAATCCAGCAGTATCAGCACCAAACTTAAACTTCGTCAGAAAGGCACTTAAATCACTAGACTTCATGGTATGTGCAGACTTTTACCTATCAGAGTCAGCAGAGTTTGCAGATGTCGTTCTTCCGTCTGTGACATGGTCTGAAGATGAAGGAACGGTTACAAATATAGAGGGTCGTATTATTAAGATCAATAAAGCACAAGAACCGATTGGTGAATCCAAGCCTGACTGGCAAATGCAGGTCGAACTTGCAGAGCGACTAGGTAGAGGGGAATATTTTTCACACTTAAAAACGGCTAGAGATGTAGCCGATGAATTCCGACTCGCGAGTAAAGGTGGGTATGCCGATTATTACGGTGCGACATGGGATAAAATCGAAAAGCAAGATGGCGTATTTTGGCCGTGCCGTGATGAGGAAGACAAGGGAACACCACATATGTTCCTTGATAAGAAATTCTATCACCCAGACGGAAAAGCGAAAATTTGTGCATTGCCATATCGTCCACCAGCAGAAGAACCGGATGAAAACTATCCACTTCGCTTAACAACAGGACGTGTCGTATACCACTACTTATCTGGAAACCAAACAAGACGAATTTCATTTCTGCATGATATGTGTCCAGAGCCATATGTAGAAGTTCATCCAGAATTGGCGGCAAAATATGATATTCAACATGAAGAACGTGTTCGCCTTTTTACAAGAAGGGGCGAAAGTATTTATAAAGTGAAAATCACGGAAGCGATCCGAAAAGATACAGTATTTGTTCCTTATCATTTTGGTCATGAGGAATCTATTAATCTATTGACAATAGCAGCGCTTGATCCGATGTCAAGAATGCCAGAGTTCAAGGCATGTGCTGCCCAGATTGAAAAATTAGTTGCAAAGAAGGTGCAGTAAATGCAAAAACGGCTTTACTTAGAACTTGAAAACTGTATCGGTTGCCGCTCTTGTCTTGCGGCGTGTACACAATGCGGTGGGCATGAACAACGAAACCGAAACTACGTATATGATGTGAATCCGCTCGTGAACAGACAGACCATGCCACTTATGTGCCTTCACTGTGTAAACCCAGCTTGTGCAAGAAGCTGTCCTGCACAGGCGATTCAAATTCATGAGTCAGGTGCTGTGTTATCTGCACTCGTGGAAAAATGCATTGGCTGTCAAAACTGCACGATTGCGTGCCCATATGGAATTCCGAAATTCGATGAAGAGCAAAACTTAATGTACAAATGTGACCTTTGTATCGATCGATCAAAGGATGGCATCCCACCAATGTGTGCGAGTGTTTGTCCGTCTAACACCATCCAGTGGTTAACTGATGAAGAGATCGAAAATAAGAAAAAGCACCATAATCTTGATAATGGAAAATGGGTTACAAGCATGCCTCTTGAAGGTGAAACGAACGTAAAGATAAGTTTACCTGGTATTTTACAAGGTATTGAGAAGTTATTTTAGAAATATGTTCAAAAAGGAAGCATCCGCTAAGGAGTGATGGGAATGCCGTCTGATAAAAATAATAAAATTCCTTTTAATGAGGATAATTACACGCATAATATTAACCGCAATAATGAAAGAAGCCTTGATCGCCGTGGCTTCATGAAGACTTTAGTAGGAGCAGCTGGAGTGTTTGCAATTTCATCCCTGCCATGGGGGGCTGTTGCTGCTAAGGAATTAATGGGACTTGGAGAAAAAGAATATTCCCATAAAAAAATTACCGATGTGAGTAAATTGGCTGTGGGTGATTCTATTGATTTTACTTTTCCAGGTGACCATGATGATGCCATTTTAATTAGGCTATCAGAAAACAAATATGTGGCGTATCAAAATGCATGTACTCATCTCCGTTGCCCTGTTTTTTGGGTGAAGGAGGAGGGACAAATGGTTTGTCCTTGCCACCATGGATTCTTTGATGTAGAAACGGGTGCACCAACTGCAGGTCCACCACGCCGTCCATTGCCAGAAATTCAAGTAAAGGTAGAAAATGGTGCAGTTTATGCGGTGAGGGTGAAACGATATGAAGCGTAGTTACCAAGGTGTACTCCTCCTTTCCGTCATCTTGTTATTGAATATTGTTTTTACACAAAAAATGGTGCATCAATTTTTTTATGAAAACTATGTAAATACGCTGATCTATTGTGGCTTAAACATTGTGTTATTTCCAGTCGCATGGGTTATATACAAAAAGTTAAAAAAGGCGTGACGTACATGAACAGTGAAACGTATCTTGATTTTTGTTTTATTAGAGAGGCAACCGGCAATTTTACAGAAGAAATTAATGAGCTCTTAACAAAGCTATTTAAGGGCATACGACTAAATTGGTACTTAGAGGAAAAGACGGAGGAAGGCATTGAAATTGTGATTGCCGAGGTTAAGGGAATGAGTAGATGGCAATCCGAGGATGAAACCATCGACTACATCGAAACACATGCGGACGATGCCTTTTGGTCCTACCTTCAAGGGTATAAAATGTTCATCTATCCTGCTAAGAGAGGGTGTGGCAGCTGTGGAGTTAACTGAAATTAGTAGCTTAGAATCTTTTATTTTGGGAAATGTGGAAGTTTCTATTTTGGATGAAGATGGGGATGATAAAGCCCCATTCGTAAAAAAAGAAATTATGAAAACAGAGCTTTGTCCGGATCGGACCCACCTTCGCATTTATTTTGACCGGTTGCAGTTCTTTGCTGTTCCTTTAACTGCAGAGGTAGCAATAAGTGATGAGATTTGGTCGGCTTTTGATGAGCAGGCTGGATTAACCTATGTCGTAAAAAAGGTGCGTGGTCATAATGGTTAGGAAAATTCAACTTCCCCTTCAAACATTAAACCTTGTTGTTGGTTTTATGGTCTGGGTGCTTATATCATCCCTCTTGCCATTTATGAAAGAGGATATCCATATTCCAGCAAATCAATTAGCATTGGTAACCGCAATACCCGTTGTACTTGGTTCCATTTTGCGAATTCCACTTGGATATTACGCTAATCAAATTGGTGCCCGAATCATCTTTTTACTAAGTTTTATTTTATTGTTATTCCCAGTTTACTATATTAGTATAGCTAACACAGTAACTGACCTATTGATTGGCGGGCTGTTTCTGGGAATTGGTGGAGCGGTTTTCTCAGTAGGGGTTACTTCATTGCCTAAATACTACCCAAAAGAGAAACACGGATTTGTGAACGGAATCTATGGTGCGGGGAATCTTGGAACTGCAATTTCAACCTTTGCAGCACCAGTGATTGCTACAAAAATCGGTTGGTCTTTAACCGTTCAATTATATTTAATCATTCTTGCCATTTTTATCGTAGCAAACTTTTTATTGGGAGATAAAAAGGAAGTAAAGGTCCAAACTCCATTAATGGAGCAAATTAGAGGAGTCTATAAGAACGAAAAACTATGGCTTCTAAGCTTATTCTATTTTATTACCTTTGGTTCTTTCGTTGCGTTTACAGTCTATTTACCAAACTTCTTAGTGGAGAATTTCGGTTTAGATAAGATTGATGCAGGAATCAGAACGGCAGGATTTATTGTTCTAGCAACCTTGATGCGACCAGTAGGTGGGTGGCTTGCGGACCGTTTCCATTCTCTAAAACTATTAATGTTTGTATTTGGATGCTATACGGTATCTGCCATGATCCTATCATTTGCTCCATCAATTGGTTGGTATACAATCGGATGCTTAACAATTGCTTTCTGCGCAGGAATGGGAAATGGGGTTATTTTTAAATTAGTACCAATGTATTTCCAAAAGCAAGCGGGAATTGTGAATGGTATTGTATCAGCAATCGGCGGATTAGGAGGATTTTTCCCACCTATTCTCCTTGGAATCCTCTACCATGTCAACGGACATTACGCAATCGGATTTATGGCCTTATCAGAGGTGGCATTAGCAAGCTTAATTCTTGTGGTGTGGATGTACTACAATGGAAGAATGGAACTTTCGAAACAGGTCATTGATCATACTGCTGAAGGAATCATGGTTACAGATTTACATGGGAAAATCATTTCTGTGAATCCAGCATTTACGACTATTACAGGTTTTACAGAGGAAGAAATTATTGGGAAGACACCGAATGTTCTTAAATCTGGTAAGCAGCCAAAAGAATTTTATGAGGACCTCTGGAAAAAAATCGAAACAGAAGGCTTCTGGCAAGGACAGATCTGGAACAAACGTAAGGACGGATCGAACTACTTACAATGGCTAACAATCAGTGCGATTAAAAATGATTCTGGAGATATCGTACAATACGCCGGTATGCTAAGTGACATGACCGGAAAACAAGTTAAACAAAGTTAAAAAATCGGGCCCAAAATGTGCCCGATTTTTATGCCCACAGGAAGTGAGTTTCTAGTTTTTGATCTTATTGCTAGGAAAATTGAGGCATACGCACGAGGCTATACAAAATTTTGGTGGTTTACAGTCAAATTCACCCTCACTAATTGAGGTAAGAATTTTTATAGAGGAAATAAAAAATGAATCCTATCAATGGGATTCATTTTTTTATTTCTGCAAATTCACTTGTTGTCTTTTTTAATAACTCTATTTGTTCGGTTGTGTATTTTACTTCAGAGCGTGAGCCGATTAGAAGAACCCCAGCGACCTTACCATTCACATGAACTGGGACTGCAACAGCTGAAACGAGGTTTTCTGCTAGCATGATTGGATATTGGAGTCGTGTTTTCTGACGGTTCGGTGTATCAATGTCTAGGACCATTGTTATACCAAAACGGACAACAGATCCGGATAATCCTTTGCCTGGGCGAATGACCATATTCTTGAAACGGTTATTGGTAAAACCGTAAGCATATTCCCAGCGGATTGTATGATTTTCTTGATCGACATTCGCATATGCAGAGAAATCACTTGAGGTATTTGTACACAAATCATGAAGTTTTTGTTCAAATTCCACTTGCATTGCTTCCATGAGTAATCTCTCCTCGATCCTGTTCGTGATTTCTTCTTTATATAAACGTAATTAGAATTTTACATCTTCCTATCTATTGTAAATCTTTTTTTCAAGATTGTATGTCAGGGAATTCCCTTAACTTTATGGTTATTAAGGATGAATTTTATATCCGTCATAGGGGAAGTTCCTAGAGAATGTGCTTGTCTAGGGGAAAGTCACGGGAAATTAAATAGGGGAATTCAGAGCAAAAGTTAAGGGGTTCCCCTGATACCGGTTTTTCACTATTGGCCGTATGATTATAGTATAAAGTCATGGCGGAGGGGGAACCAAAAATGGCAATGAGTCTACAGGAACTAAGTAGCGAGATTCCTCATATAGAGTCAATTAATGAAAGCATTGATCAATTTTTATCTGAAGAAAATTTAAATAAATTACAAAGTATTATGCGCACAAGAAAAGTAGGAGCGGGAACTCACCTCTTTTGGGATGGTGAGGAAGCGAAAGAAATGTATTATATTAAGTCTGGTAGAGTGAAACTCCGTGTATCCTCAGAAGGAGGAAAAGACTTCTTACTATCAATCAAAGAAAAAGGAAGCCTAATTGGAGAATTTGGGGGCTTCGCTGAAAGCCTATACTATAATTATCGTGCAGATGTTGAAGAAACTGCTGAGATCGGCATCATCCACATTAATGATTTGAAAAAATTATTATATCAATTTGGGAATTTTGCAGTTGAATTTATGAGTTGGATTGGCTGGACACAGCGAATCATGCAAAATAAATTATATGATTTCCTGTTTTTTGACAAACAAGGGGCACTGGCATCTACATTAATTAAACTAACCACAACACATGGTGTTAAGTGTAAGGACGGGATCCTACTTGCAATCGAACTAACGAACAAAGATTTAGGTGATTTCATCGGCACAACTCGTGAAAGTGTTAACCGTATTTTAAACAGTTGGAAAAGAGAAGGAATTGTTGAAATGTACGACCATAAAGTGGTCATCAATCGAATCAATTGTTTATATGATATTTGCGATTATTCGGGTGGAGTACATTAAATAGAAATAAGTGATTATTATTAGGCAAGGGACAGCGATATGAGCTGTCCCTTTTTCATTAGTCTTTTTAAACCACACGCTCTGCGTGTGTGCAAACGAAACTTATAGAGTCGTACCAGAAGACAAAAAAAATC
>NZ_JBPFDQ010000105.1:0-13747 GCF_059415045.1 Ferdinandcohnia sp. SAFN-114
CTTTCGAACCGCCGTATACCGAACGGTACGTACGGTGGTGTGAGAGGTCGGCGCGGTAACGCGCCTCCTACTCGATTTAATTAATGTTATATTTTCTTACATAATTAATCTAATAATTTCAAAAAGTAGTTGATTTTAATCTATATTTTAGATTATTATTAATAATCATATACATGATGTTATGTTTTATAACATCTAATGTAATGTAAAATAACAATTTGCGTAAAAGGGGGAAGATGAAAATGGACGTTTCTTATTTAATGAACAGTCTATGGGTAATGGTTGGAGCAATTTTAGTTATTTTTATGTTAGGTGGATTCATACTACTTGAAGCAGGTTCAACCCGAATGAAAAATGCAGGACATATCGCAGGTAAAACGATTTTTACATTCGGTCTTTCGTCATTAGTGTTTTGGGCAGTCGGATTTGGATTTATCTTCGGTGGCAACGCAAACTTTTTTGTAGGGTTATCAGAATTCTTTTATTCTGGAAAAGAACTCGATTTAGGTCTTAATTCATCTGTCTTCTTTTTATTTCAATTAGCTTTTGCGGGAATAGCGATTACAATTGCAACAGGGGGTTTTGCCGAAAGAGCGAAATTATCAGTGTACGTTGTATTTACCATTCTTTTTGCAGCAATTGTTTATCCTGTGGTTGCTCACTGGATTTGGGGTGGCGGCTGGTTAGCAGAGCATGGAAAGCAAGACTTTGCAGGATCGACGGTTGTTCATTTAACAGGTGCAATGGCAGCTTTTGCAGCCACAATTTTATTGAAACCGCGTATTGGAAAATACAATAAAGACGGGTCATCGAATACTCTTTTTGGACATAACCAAGTGTATACAGCGTTAGGGGTATTAATTCTTTGGATCGGTTGGTTTGGATTTAATGCAGGCAGTACGGTATCTGTTGATGCAGGATTCTTTGGTTTCGTTGCACTAAATACGAATTTGGCAGCAGGGGCTGGAGTGGTAGCGGCATTATTCATTTCATGGATTGTATTAGGTAAATCAGATATTCCGACCATGTTAAATGGCGCATTAGCGGGGTTGGTTGCGATTACAGCATCTTGTGCATTTGTTGATACATGGGCAGCTGTGGTGATTGGTTTTGTAGCTGGAATCCTTGTTTTTTATAGTGCACGATTCTTTGAAAAGAGAAAGATTGATGACCCGATTTTTGCCTTATCAGTTCACGGAGCAGCTGGTATTTGGGGTACATTATCGACTGGATTTTTTGCAACACCAGAGCTTGCTACAGTTGGGCAGGCGGGATTGTTTTATGGTGGTGGATTCACGCAATTAGGCGTACAGTTCTTAGGAGTTGCAACATCAGGTCTCTATGCATTTATTGTTTCTTTTATCATTCTTGCTGTTCTGAAAAAGGTTATGGGTGGTCTACGCGTAACTGAAGAAGAAGAAATTATGGGCTTAGACATTAGCGAGCATGGCAGCTATGGTTATCCAGAAGTTTTCTTAGCTAAGGAAGATAAGTTAAGTTCGTAATCTAATATGCAAGCCCTCTAGTAATAGAGGAGCTTGCTATCATTATGGTTTAGGGGGTGTATCGATGAATAAGAACATGCAAACATATGATTCAATTAAAAATTTAAGGGAGAAGTTGATTTTCCAATATCAGATTGATGCAGATTCCCTAAACCATTTTCATGATAAGGTGATGAAATATGTTTTTCATTTGGCGCTAGAGCAACAGGTGCAAAAAACAAAAATTCCTCCCTGTGAATTTGTATGGTTTATTACTGGTAGTGGAGGTAGGTTGGAGCAAGGGTATGTAAGCGACCAGGATCATGGAATTATATTCGCCGAAAATTCAATAGAAGCTTCTCATTTTTTTTATGAATTAGGAAAAGAGCTTTCTTATGGTTTATACAAAATTGGATATCCATATTGTGAGGGTAAAATCATGCCGTCCAATCCTTTATGGTGTAGCTCGGTAGAGGGTTGGCAACATCAGATATCATTATGGATGGAAGAGGAAAGCTGGGAGGCCATGCGATATTTGCAAATTTTTTATGATTCACGAGTTCTTGTAGGAAGTAGTCAATTATTAAGTGAACTTAAGTTCCATATTCTTGCCAATCAGGAGGCCAATACTAACCTGTTAAGAAGGCATATGGAAAACATTATGTTTGTCAAAAAAGCGATTGGTCCACTCGGTCAACTTGTGGGAGAAGAAAAAGGAGAATATGAAGGATCTGTCGATTTAAAGCAGACCGCTTTTCTACCTTATGTAAACGCAATTCGAGTGCTTGCGATAAAGGAAGGCTTATTAGAGACATCTACGATCGATCGTATTGAAGCTTTACTAAAGCGAGGGTATCCCCCTGAATTTAAGGGGTATCTTGAACATTTCAAGCTTTTACTTGAACTTAGGAATAATCTTTACAACCATACTCAGTCTTACGAAGCGAGTCATTTTATTCCAATTAAGAGTTTAGATAAAAGACGAAAAAAAGAACTCCGCGACATTTTGAAGAGTGGTTACAAACTACATCAGTATGTTCGTTCAATTATCGTGTAGAGGAGTGGTTGAAGTATGGCATTTGAACCATTTGTTCAATTTGTACGGGGGCTTCATGGAAAAGTAAATACAAGTGGAATGGGTGGAAATCAAGGCCTTAGCTTTCAACAGGTTGCTTTTCTACGTCAAATTCATAGAGATCTTCAGCAAGAGGATAAGTTGACAGTTCCGTTAGATGAGCTATCTGTTGTCGTGTTTGATATCGAAACAACGGGCTTCTACCCAGACCAAGGGGATGAAATTATTTCACTTGGTGCAATTAAAGTGGAGGGCGGCACAATTCGTGAAAATGAACTATTTTATTCGCTTGTATTCACTAAAAATGAGGTCCCTGAGAAGATTCAAGAATTAACGGGAATCAACTCTGAAATGTTAAAAAATGCCCCACTACTTTCGGAGGTTCTCATTCAATTTTTTGAATTTGCGAAAGGGAATCCCCTCGTGGCACACCATGCAAATCATGAAAAAGCTTTCATGCATACAGCAAGTTGGAAGCAATTTCGTACCCCATTTAAACATCGAATTATCGATACCTCCTTTTTATACAGGTTAGCAGAACCTGATTTACGATTGACTAGATTAGAAGATTTATGTGAATATCACCAAATCGCTGTAACTGATAGACATCATGCGTTAGGAGATGCTGTTTTAACAGCTAAGCTTTGGTCACTTTATATAAAAAAAATCCAAGCGTTAGGATGCCGGACATTAAGGGATGTTTATGATCGGCTAGCAAAACTTTAAGGAATTGAAGCACTCATTTAAGGTGTTTCTTTTTTTTTGTTAATTTTACCCAAATTTATGTTGGACAACTACTGTCGTGCTAAAATTGTAGTATACTAAAATAACGGTCTTGTGAAACGATACTCAGTCCTTAGGAGAATGATAATGTTACAGAAACTTAATAAAAAACTAGAAAAACTTATGCCGCTCATTACACCTACAAGTGTAGTACTTGGTGTCTTATTAACTGCATACTTAGCGCCGTTTTCATATTTAGTACCATGGATTTTTGCATTTATTACTTTTTCCGGAGCGTTAAGTTCAAGTTTTAGTTCTTTAAAGAGAGCTCTCACTCATCCATTTCCAATCTTGATTGCACTTATTACTTTACATTTAATTATGCCTGCGTGGGCTTGGGTTGTCGGGCATTTATCCTTTCTGGGTGACAGTTTTACGATCACCGGAATGATTTTAGCAGTTGTGATACCAACGGGAATATCGAGCTTTATCTGGGTGGCGATGAAGCATGGCAATATTGCATTGACGCTTTCTATTATATTAATTGACACATTAATTTCCCCATTTGTAGTGCCATATAGTTTAACTTTGTTTGTCGGCAGTAATGTTGAAATGGATATTCTTAGCATTATGCAAGGTCTCCTTTTTATGGTCGTGTTACCCTCTATCCTTGGTATGCTTGTCAATCATTTTACTAAAGGCAAATGCACTAAAACACTTAGTCCGGCTTTGGCTCCATTTTCAAAGATTAGTCTCGGTGTCGTTGTGATGATTAATAGTGCAGATATTGCTCCTTATTTAAAAAATGTGGACTTGAAACTAATCATGACTGGCGCAGTTGTATTTTTTATTGCGTTTTGTGGTTATATGATTTCATGGGGGATTGGTCGCCTTCTAAAGCTAGAATCTGATGTCATTATCGCCCTTATTTTTACGGGAGGTATGCGTAATATTAGCGCAGGTGCCGTCATTGCCATTGCATTCTTCCCAGCCGAGGTTGCTGTTCCTGTCGTTGTAGGAATGCTCTTCCAGCAAATACTAGCTTCGATATATGCATTCTTCATTGATCGCGTATATTCATTTGAACGTGTTGAACAAAAATTCACCGCATAACAAACGTTAGTCATTTGGCTAACGTTTTTTGTTTAAAAAGATTGAAAAATTTAGTCCGAAAGCATACGATTATATGTTGGGAGGTCATAAAACCTCCTTATGCTAATGTATCGGGGGATACTCACTTGACAGTGACCTTACAAAAAATCACACGTGATAATTGGGAAGAATGTATTGATTTAAAAGTAAGTAAGGACCAACAAGGTTTTATCGCGTCAAATCTTTATTCACTTGCAGAGGTACAGTTTTTGCCAAACTTTGAAGCGCTCGCTATTTATGCCGATAAGAAAATGGTTGGTTTTACGATGTACGGTTTAGATGAGGATGATCATAATTACTGGATTTATCGTATTATGATTGATGAAAAATACCAGGGGAATGGCTACGGCACTAAAGCTCTATTACAGGTAATTGAAAATATCAAACTTAAACCAGATGCCAAAGAAATCATAATCGGGTATATCCCAGATAATATTGAAGCAGAAAGAACGTATTTACGTGCAGGCTTCCAATCAAATGGGTTAGCTCCTTGGGGAGAAAAACTAGTTAGTTTGAAATTGATCTAAAACGTGAAGAATATAAAAAAAACGAAGGAGGGCTTACATATGGAAGAGGCAAAGTATTGCAGAGAATCCTTTGTTGTGAAAACAAGTAATGTTTTTCCGCCTGATACAAATTATCATGGTACCATGTTTGGTGGTAAATTGATGGCTTATATTGATGATGTTGCTTCTATTTCAGCAGTGCGTCATTCACGTTCACCTGTTGTAACAGCATCAACAGATTCAGTGGATTTTCTTCATCCGATTAATGAAGGAAGCTCTGTTTGTTTAGAGGCTTTTGTTACCTACACAGGGCGATCATCTATGGAGGTTTTTGTGAAGGTGATTGCTGAGAACTTATATACGGGAGAACGACATATTTGCGCATTGTCGTTTCTAACCTTTGTTGCCTTAGATGAGAATGGGAAACCCAAACCCGTTCCAAAGGTCATTCCAAAGTCTGAGGAAGAAAAGATGCTACACGAATCAGCAAAAGATCGTGCAGAGAATCGGAAAAGACGTAAAAAAGAAAACGAAAAAATGGCGTCTAAATTTAGTATTGCATTACCATGGGAAGTATAAAAAAGGTTGTCCGGAGTCAATCACGACTCGGACAACCTTTTTTAAATTAGCTGCGTTGCTCTTTTAATAAATCACGAATCTCAGTAAGTAATTGCTCCTCTTTTGATGGAGTTGGTGCAGCAGGCTTTTCTTCTTCTTTTTTCTTAAAGCGCTGGAAAAAGCGAATAAAGAGAAAAATAGAAAATGAAATAATGATAAAGTCCACGACTGTTTGTAGAAAAGCACCGTACATAATTTCTTCACCATTAAAAGGGATAGAAGCTTTGGAAATATCAATCCCGCCTAATAAGAAACCAAATAGTGGCATTATGATATCATTCACTAGTGATGAAACGATTTTTCCAAATGCTCCACCGATGATAACCCCAACAGCAAGATCAATCACGTTACCTTTGAGGGCAAATTTTTTAAATTCATTAATCATGAGTAAATTCTCCTTTCAAACCATTTCTTATTTTACATAAATCATTGGAAAAGAAAATAGTACATAAGGCTTATCCCTTAAATCTTTCTAGCTGATGCAGCATGTTTTCAGTTCTTAAAATTTCAATTTGTCTCTCACCTAATAAATCAAAGTGAGGAAATCCGGTCCGGTTATGAATGTATTTTGAAGGAATGCCGTATTGTTCGCCCCAGCTTTTAAGTTTTTTAAGGTCAGCACAGCCTACTTTTGTCACGGTCTTCATCCCCGGAAAACGGTCATCAATCCAATAATGTGTCAAAAATGCAATTTCTCCCTGTGAAACTTTACTTTTCCACTCGAGAAGTTCCTTGCGTCTAATTCCAAAAGCCATAAAAAGTCTCTCCTCTATACAAACATCTATTTTTATTTTACCCATTATACCAAAAAGAAATTTTACCAATAGACTATGACAGTTGTCTTACGATTTATCATTTTAGTTCTATAACAAATTTTTGCTAATAAAATTGTAACATCATCTTAGAAAAAATCGTTAGGAGTGGGATTTTGAAAAAAGCTGACAAATTTATCGTACATGCAGACCGAGAAAGTGTCTATTCTGTATTTATTGACCCAATGAAATTAGGCCCCTGTTTTCCTGGTTGCAAAAAAATTAAACAATTAAGTCCAACAAAATATGAAACATTGGTAGAGGTCAAGGTACAGTTTGTCCCAATCAAAATTCAAGGAATTGGAGAGTTAAAAGAAACAATTGAAAATGAAAAGATTGTCGTAGAAATGAAAGGGAAACCAGTTTCGCTTTCGGGTTCATTTACAAATACCCTTACGGCAAACTTAAAAACAATCGAACCGAATCAAACCCTTGTTGAATACGAAATGGATTTTGAGATGACCGGTAAATTAGCCTCAATTGGGGAGCTTTTGATGAAAGGGTCAAGCAATAAACAGTCTGAGGAGTTCATGAAAAACGTAAAAGAGCTGTTTCAACACACGTAAATGAGTGGTCTTTCCGATAATTGAAAAATATGGCTAATAATTTAAATTTATGGCTGATATCGTAAAAATATGGCTGATACTCAAAAAATATAGCCAATAGGTAAAATTAGTAACGAAAAAAGATTAGTAGGAGGAAACCTACTAATCTCTTTTCTGTTTATCTAGTAGCTTCAAACGATTCCTGAACAATTCTTTCTGGATGTGAATAGACATTCAGCTTACCTCCACGGATGAAACCAACGGCCGTTATATTCAGTTCTTCAGCCATCTTAATGGCCAAATCAGTTGGTGCAGATTTTGATAAAACAATCCCAACTCCAATTTTCGCCGCCTTTAACAATACCTCTGAAGAAATCCTACCACTAAACACAATCACTTTATCACGAACAGGAATTTTATGATTTAAGCAGTATCCATAGATTTTATCGAGGGCATTATGTCGGCCAATATCGGTCCGATTGATAATCATATCGTTTGGTGTGCAAAGTGCTGCATTGTGCACACCGCCTGTATCTTTAAAGACAATACTTTTTTGCTGCATTTCGTTCATTAAGGCAATGCATTCTTCAGGTGTGAGGGTAATGGTTGATGTTGAGGTTTTGGCTGTTTTCGAGTCATTCACAAAATAGAATTGCCTGCCTTTTCCACAACACGAACCGATAAAACGCTTTGAATAATATTCCTGGCTAGTTGTTACTTCAGTCATCGTATCGACATACGCATAGCCCTGGCCTTCGTCGATATGGAGACTTTTAATTTCGTCTCTAAAACGGATGACTCCTTCTGAAGCTAAAAAGCCAATTACCAGTTCATCAAGCTCTGAAGGGGTACAAACCATCGTTGCAAATTCCTGTTGGTTCAAGACAATCGTCAAAGGAAATTCGGTCACAATTTGATCTTCCTCGTCAAAAAGCTGACCATCTTCAAATTTGATAATCCCTTTTCTAACAGTAATGGAATCCACCATCTATACACCTCACTCTCCTAAAAAATCTATATAACGCATCTAGTTACTAAATATATAATCATACTTTTATTGGAAGGACAACAATAAAAATTTTTCACTACTCGAAATAGTTAAATAAAAGTTATTGTTTTATTTTGCTAGCTTTGGTAATATTTTATTATATAGTTCACAATATTGACACACTTTTGTCACAGGATAGCGTACCTGTCTCTGCTGCTAAAGGTGCAGTATTGGAAACGATAACTGTTAATTTTGTAGTAGCGATCCTGCTAGGTAAATTAACCGTCATCACCCTTTTTATGCTTATTTAAGCATTGGGCTGCTGGCGGTTTTTTGTTTTTACAACTACTGCAAAATATAACCTATCATTTCATAATAAAGGAGAGAAGAAATGGAAAAAACAAAAAATCGTTGGCTCATTGCTGCCTCTGCCGTTGGAATTCACTTATCAATCGGTTCTGTTTACGCTTGGAGTGTATTTACAAAACCACTACAATCAGAATTCGGATGGGATTTAACTGACATCAGCATGACGTTTAGTATCGCGATTCTTTTCTTAGGATTATCGGCAGCTTTCCTGGGGCATTTCGTTGAAAAATATGGCCCTCGAGCATCTGGAATTCTTGCTGCCATATTCTTTGGCGTCGGTATCACAGGATCTGGTCTTGCGATTAACCTAGAATCATTGCCATTATTGTATTTATTCTATGGTGCGTTAGGTGGAATTGGTTTAGGTGTTGGATACATTGCTCCAGTATCGACACTTGTAAAATGGTTTCCTGACAGACGTGGCATGGCAACGGGCCTTGCAATCATGGGTTTTGGATTTGCGTCATTAATCAGTAGTCCTATCATGCAAAAACTCATCGTTTCTGTTGGAATAGCAAATACGTTTTTTATTTTAGGAGTTTCTTATTTTGCCATTATGATAATTTCATCACTATATCTTGCCCCACCTGAAGCAGGTTGGATGCCAGCAGGATTTAAAGAGAAGGTCTCGAGTGGAGCTAAAAAGGTAAAACAGGATTTATCACAATTAACGGCAAACCAAGCGATAAAGACAAAACGTTTTTATTATTTATGGCTGATGCTCTTTATCAACGTTACGTGCGGAATAGCAATTATTTCTGCTGCTTCTCCACTTGCACAGGAGAGTGTAGGCTTATCTCCAGTTGCAGCTGCTGCGTTAGTAGGAGTTTTAGGTGCTTTTAACGGGCTTGGTCGTATTGGTTGGGCGTCGGTGTCTGATTATTTAGGAAGGCCCAATACATATACAGTATTTTTTGTTATCCAATTAATTGCGTTTCCATTACTGCCACATGTGTCGAACCCAGTGTTATTCCAAGTATTACTAGCCCTTATTTATACATGTTACGGTGGTGGTTTCTCTGCAATCCCAGCATACATTGGGGACTTGTTTGGAACAAAACAACTAGGTGCAATCCACGGCTATATTTTAACAGCATGGGCAGCAGCAGGTCTTGCTGGTCCAATGTTTGCATCTTGGATTCGGGACACAACTGGAAGCTATACACAAAGCTTAACGGTATTTACTGCGCTCTTTGCGGTGGCACTAGCGGTTTCCCTTTTAATTCGTTTGGATATAAAAAAACTACGTAAGCAGCAATCCGGAAAAGGGTCTGAGCTTGCTAGTTGACAATCATTGGTAGTTTGATTAACTTAAGGTTAATGAAGTTACTAGTAAAGGGTAGACATAAAATGAATAAATACGAAGCTGAGTTTAGTAATCTAGTAAGGTCGTTCCGTAAAAAGCACATGGGGAAAGGACCAAGCAAAATCACAACAACCTTTTGTAAAAATTGGGCCATATGTGAGATGGAAGGAAATCTATCTCCAGTTGAAAAGTTTATTGCCGGTGCAGATGAAGGAAAACAAATGCTTCGTGCGGCAAGAACCGAAATGGTAAAAGAAATGTACCGAAAAAATAGACCAGTTGAAATGGAAGAATTTTTAGGTTCAAATCTAGTAGATTTATTTGTTGATATTGATATTGATCGAGACTTCGGAATGTCAGTCTTTGTATTTGATCAAGATCTAGAGAAGAAATTTAAAATTAAATAACAATATAATGTGTTCAAAAGAAGGTTAAAAAGGACCGAGAATTCAAGGTGCGCGAGCTCCCGAGTACCAGAGCGAGGCAACTGCTTGAGTTAACTACATTGCAGCCTTGCGCTGAGGAATTTACTTCGTGAATAAACGAGTAGACGCAAGCGCATAACTTGGTTATTCACCCTGTTCTCGGAGCAATGTACGCAGAAATTTGATGCGTCATTTTAGGTCGAATTTTTGAACAACCTTATGTGTTGGCACTTGGTAGCGACCCTGCTAAAGACTAACCACCGTTCATTATTCTAACAACGTAGAATCATGTTTCGGTGGTTTTTTCTATAATTTTAGAGTTTTAGAAGGATTAAGCAGTTTAATGCCGAAAGCATAGTTAATATATGTTAACTTTGACCATAGACATAGTTATAACTGAATGTGTATAAGGAGGAGTTAAATTTGGGAGAAACAAAGCATCAGGGACCTATTAAATCAACAAAAATGCCACAACCAAAGCATTGGGTAAGTCCGATTCCATTTGGTTTAGGAAAAGTGAAGCCAAAACACATACGAGATACAATGAAAGTTGCTTGGGAAAACAAGGACAATCTAGGGTATGCGACACGTATTTTAACTCAAGGTGTTTGTGACGGATGTGCACTTGGTGTTTCAGGTCTTTATGATCAAACATTGACAGGTCCACATATGTGTACGACACGATTAAATGTACTGCGTTTAAGTACAATGCCGGCGATTCAATCAGATATTCTACATGCAGATATCGATGAGCTTCGAAAGCTTAATAGCACGGAACTAAGAAAGCTTGGCAGAATTCCATATCCGATGATTCGTCGTAAAGGAGAAAGAAAGTTTTCTAGAATCTCCTGGGATGAAGCGATGGACACGATTGCAAATAGAATGAAGAAGTTGAACCCGAAGCAGTATGCATTTTACCTGACTTCCCGAGGGATTACGAATGAATCTTATTATGTGGCTGCTAAGGTTTCTCGTTTCTTAGGGACGAACCATATTGATAACGCTTCCCGTATTTGTCATTCGCCTAGTAAAACAGCGATGAAGCGTTCTATCGGTGTTGGGGCATCGACTGCCAACTATCAGGATTGGATTGGTACAGACGTATTGGTATTCTGGGGAAGTGTTGCATCAAACAGTTCACCTGTTTCAACGAAGTACATGCTTGAAGCTAAAAAGCGTGGTACAAAAATTATTGTAATTAACCCACACAGAGAACCTGCAATGGATAAATACTGGATCCCATCAAATATGGAATCTGCCCTATTTGGAACAAAGCTCGCAGATGATTTTTACCAAGTTAGTATTGGTGGAGACATTGCCTTCATGTTTGGTATTATGAAGCACTGGTTTGAAATGGAGGAAAAGCAACAAGGTTCTGCAATTAATCATAAGTTCGTGAAGGAACATGTAAATGGGTATGAAGAACTGAAAGCGCACGCCAAAGCGCAAAGTTGGGATGAAATTGAAAAATCATCCGGTGTATCAAAGGAGAGAATCGGAGGACTTGCAGAACTTTTAGCTAAGAGTAAAAATGCCGTGTACACATGGGCAATGGGATTAACAATGCATTCATTTGCAACAGATAATATTTCACAAGTCGCCAATCTTGCCTTGCTTCGTGGCCACTTAGGTCGCAAGTATAATGGTCTTATGCCATTCCGAGGGCACTCTTCTGTACAAGGTTCTGGTGAAATGGGAGCAGATCCATTCGTGCTGCCAGGTGGCGAATTTGATGAAAAAAATAGGAAGCGCCTGGAAGAAATTTGGGGTTTTGAAATTCAAAAATGGCAAGGAGATATTGTGGGGGTTACTCTTGAAAATATCGTGCTCCCAGAGGACCATGAACGAAAGGTAAAGCTCTATTATATGTCTGGTGGCAATTTCCTTGAAACGATGCCAGACCCTAAGTTTGTCGAGAAAGCATTGTCTGAACTCGATATTCGTGTGCACCAAGATATTATTTTAAATACATCAACACTTGTGGATGCAAAAGAAGCGGTCATTGTTTTACCGGCTAAGACACGTTATGAACAAGAGGGTGGAGGAACATCAACATCAACAGAACGTATGGTTTATTTTTCACCTGAAATTGGAGGAAATAAAAATGAAATTGCTGAAGCTCGCGCTGAGTGGAAAATCTATGTAGACTTGGCCAAGCGGGTGAAACCTGAACACGCACATTTAATTGATTTTAAAAGCGGGCAGGAAATCCGCGATGAAATTGCCATTGCCAATCCGAACTATAACGGTATACAGCTCCTTAAGAAAAAAGGGGATGTATTCCAATGGGGAGGTGCATGGCTTTGCGAAGGTGGAGTATGCCCGACCCCGGATGGAAGGGGTAATTTAATTCCTGTTGATATCCCTGATTTCGGTAAGAAAGAAGAACAATTCGTACTCACGACTCGCCGTGGAAAGCAATTTAATTCTATGATTTATAAAGAAGTTGATCCATTCAATGGTGCCGGCCGTTATGATGTGCTGATCAATCCAATGGATGCGAAGGAGCTTCGTGTTACAGACGGGGAAGCAATCGTTGTCCACAATGGTTTTGGAG
This sequence comes from Ferdinandcohnia sp. SAFN-114, assembly GCF_059415045.1. Lineage (NCBI taxonomy): Bacteria > Bacillati > Bacillota > Bacilli > Caryophanales > Bacillaceae > Ferdinandcohnia > Ferdinandcohnia sp. SAFN-114. The sequence goes on from NZ_JBPFDQ010000105.1 coordinate 12,561, forward strand.
TCTTCCAAGGAAAAGCCAAATTTGCTGATATCGCCAGAAAAAATCTAGGCGTTCACTTCCCAGAAGGGAACTTTTTATTACCACGAGGACGTTATGAAAAATTTGCCGGTATTCCCGATTACAATATTGCGGTGTATGTTGAAAAAGCAGAGCGTTTCAATGCACGAAAAGATACAGAATATCAAGAAAAAGAAATCGCGGATGATTTAAATATTGATCCTCCAGCATAAAACTGTTGCCCCCAAGCCAAAATTGGGGGCATTTTCATGTGCAAAACTGGGAATGGCTAACAATATATTCTGATTAAATGAAGGGATGTTACAGTTGATTTCGTTTCGTGGAGATGCACATAAAATTTACCTTAGGCTAAAAAAGAATATTAATCATGATTCCACCTTCCACCATGTTAAAGAAATGGTAGAAGTTCGAGATATTAAGTCCTTTTATGAAAAAATTGATTCAAACACGTTACAAATCATTCATTACCGCATGTTAAAAGAGCAAAATGGTTCTGGCATCATTCCCATTTTAATTACGGCAATCCCTTGGTTTTTGTTTCTTTTTGCAAGCCAATTGCAAAAGTTTTTGTTTGGAAAAGGCTACTTGTATTTAATCCTATTTATTATCATTTATTTTGCTTTGCTTTTCTTTAGTGTAATTCTTCATTTTCGTGAAAAAGCATGGGCTTCCTTTCACATCCAAATGATTAGTGACATCTTGGAGGAACGAAAAGAAGTTGGGAAACAGACTAGATAAAAAATTTGGTAATACACGATGCTTGGTTATTTTTATCAGGAACAAATAGATAAGATCTAACACGAAATTCAGAAGGGTAAGTCAAAAAGTCTATAGATTTTGACAGTCGTTGCAGGAAATTAACAAGTAGAGTTGAATCAGCGAGTGATTCGAACAGTCAACGTTTGAATTAATCAAGTAGAGTCTGAATTGGCTAGGGATTCTGACAACAATCCCCGGAACTTATGAAGTAGAGTCTGAATCAGCCATGGATTCTGACAGCCAACGCCTGAATTAATCAAGTAGAGTCGATATCAGGGAGGAATTCTGACAACCAACGTCTGAATTAATCAAGTATAGTCCGAATCAGCGAGTGATTCTGACAGCCAACGCCTGAATTAATCAAGTAGAGTCGATATCAGGGAGGAATTCTGACAACCAACGTCTGAATT
>NZ_JBPFDQ010000105.1:13847-17393 GCF_059415045.1 Ferdinandcohnia sp. SAFN-114
AATCGAGTAGAGTCCGAATCAGCAAGTTATTCTGACAGTCAACGTCTGAATTAATCAAGTAGAGTCGATATCAGGGAGGAACTCTGACAACCAACATCGAAACTATTCTATATAAGGCAAAATTACCCCACAATCCCTACGATAAAGTAATAATAGAAACTGGGTTTAATTAAAATGCTTCGTAAAGAACATAAAAAAGCATGTCAACCTAATTAAAAGGTGACACGCATTTTTTTAACCAGAATATCACTTATTAACGTACTCCTCCGAAGGAAAACCTCACTTTCTTTCCTAATAGAGAAGTTGAATTATGGTTAGAGTTAACAGTCCCATCATGACAGATGATAGTAAACCTAGAAATAATGGACGAAGGCCAACTGATTTGATTTTTTTGAAATCAGTACCAAGACCCACACTTGCCATGACCATAAGGATTAGAAATTTGGCAACCCCATCTGTTATGCTTGTAATCGATGTTGGAAGCGAGAAGATGGTATTGACCGCCACCGCTCCAGCGAAAAATAAGATAAAAATCGGAAATACCTTACTTATCTTCACTTTGCTGCCCGCGGCTCCCTTTGATTTTATAGAAATAATGATAGATAGAATGAGAGTAACAGGCACTAGCATGAGTGTTCGGATCAACTTGATGATGACAGAAGTATCGCCAGCAGCATTGCTATAGCTATATCCAGCAGCTACTACCGATGATGTATCGTGTATTGCGACCCCTGCCCATATTCCAAAAATATGGTCTGGCATGGAAAAAAGTTGTCCTATTAATGGGTAGAATAACACCGCCAATACATTAAAAGCAAAGATGGTATTAATCGCATAAGCTGTTTCTTCCTCTTTTGCACGAACAATTGGGCTTGATGTAACAATAGCTGTTGCACCGCATATTGCTGTTCCTAGAGAAACCAGAATTGGAATATTTCCACTCAACTTAAAGAGTTTGGCCAATAAAAATGTAAAAAGAATTCCTGCTAAAACCGCTACAACAACTAATAGAATTGCTTCATACCCTAGTTGAAAAATACTGGCATAACTAAGACCAAAACCAAGAAGAACAATCGCAGTCTTAAGTAACATTTTTAACGTATAGGAAATTCCTTCCAAAAAAACAGTCGGTATTCCCAAAAAGTTTCGGATCATGATTCCGATGATGATTGCAATTACAGCTCCACCAATCAACGGAAAATCCTTACCTAATGAGTTCGCCAAAACGCCTATAATAAAAACGAGAGCTACACCAGGAAGCTTATTTCGGAGTGATTGTGTGTGCTCTAACAAAAAAGATCTTTTTTCGTAAGTTTGTGATACTTGTAGATTTGCATTACCCACGTGTTCCATCCCTCAATATATATAATAAGTTTTATCTTACCATATCGTGGACACCCTTCACACCTTAAAGTTCTTCCTTTATAATTTAGATAAGATGAATGTCTAATAATACAACTTCTTTGTGACCCATATCGTTGGAACAAAAAAGAGGAAGTGAATACTCACTTCCTAACACGAACAGATAAAGAATAAGGAGCTAACACCACACTGTATAGTATGCACAAGGTCATGCGGACATGTGGGGTAGTACACTACGTCAAACGCACATTTTTGCAGAAATTAGAAAAATAAAATTAAAAAGGTGTTTTTTTATGATTGAACAAGCAAAACAGGTATTACAGTCGTATTTTGGATATTCTTCCTTTAGACCTGGGCAGGAATCCATTATAGAGAACATTTTAGAAGGAAACGATACGCTTGCGATTATGCCAACTGGAGGCGGGAAGTCTTTATGCTATCAAATTCCAGCCTTGATTTTTGATGGAGTAACAATCGTCATTTCTCCTTTGATCTCATTGATGAAGGACCAGGTAGACACTTTGCTCGGAGTTGGAATTGCTGCAACTTATATCAATAGTAGTATTTCTTTGCAGGAAATACAGGAAAGACTGCAGGATGCAAGGCTTGGCCGTTTTAAAATTATTTATATTGCTCCTGAACGACTCGAATCCTCTCAATTTCGATCCCTATTATCTTCTATCCCAATTTCAATGATTGCTGTTGATGAAGCGCATTGTATTTCTCAGTGGGGACATGATTTCAGGCCTAGTTATCGAAACATCCAATATATGATTGCAGAATTACCGAAAAAGCCCGTTGTTGCGGCATTGACTGCAACCGCTACTGTTGAAGTTAAGGATGATATTTGCAGCCAATTGCAAATTACCCCATCTGCTGTTTTTATTACCGGGTTTGCTAGAGAAAATTTAACATTTAATATCCTAAAAGGTGAAAATAAGAGAGATTTTGTCAAAAGTTTTTTAAAAGAAAATAATAACCAATCCGGAATTGTGTATGCTGCAACGCGTCGTGAAGTTAATGAACTTCATTCGTTTTTAGAAAAAGAAGGACATTCAGTAGGAAAATACCATGCAGGCCTTTCCGATGAAGAGCGAAAAAGGGCTCAAGAGGATTTCTTATTTGATACTGTTAATGTTATGATTGCAACAAATGCGTTTGGGATGGGGATTGACAAAAGCAACGTAAGATTTGTCATTCACTATAACCTTCCGAAGAATATTGAAGCGTATTACCAGGAAGCGGGACGAGCCGGGCGTGATGGTGAAAAAAGTGATTGTTATCTATTATTTGCTTCACAGGATATCCAACTACAAAAGTTCCTGATTGAGCAATCAACAATGGATGAAGGTAAAAAAGAGCAAGAATATTACAAGCTACAGCAAATGATTGATTATTGTCATACAGAAAAATGCCTACAAACCTATATTTTAGAATACTTCGGAGAGAACGAAAGTCCCGAATGTGGTAGATGTTTTAACTGTACCGATAACCGTGAAAAAATAGATGTAACCACAGAAGCGCTAATGGTGTTTTCCTGTATTAAACGAATGAAAGAACGATTTGGAAAGACGTTAGTTGCTCAGGTGCTGAAAGGATCAAGAAACAAAAAAATCCTTGAATTAGGATTTACAACATTAACCACATATGGCCTGCTCAAGCAGTATTCCGAAAAACAAATTGTGGGTTTAATCGACTATTTAGCTGCCGAAGGATATGTCAAATTGACAAACTCTCAGTATCCAGTGCTGATTCTTGATGCAAAAGCACTTCCTGTCCTTAAAGGGGAAGTAAAAATTTATAAGAAGGAACAGGTGACGAAAAAACAGATTGTTACTGATAATACATTATTTGAAATTCTTCGAGAGGTCAGAAAAGAAATCTCTAGTCGAGATCAAGTGCCACCATATATCGTCTTTTCGGATAGTACATTACGTGAAATGAGTGAAGTGGCGCCGATTGATGAAAAAGAGTTGCTTGAAATTAAAGGCGTTGCTAAGACAAAACTGGAACGTTACGGGGAGGATTTCCTTTCTGTGATTCGCAAGTACGTTGAGGAGAAAAGTGCAGTGGTTAAATAAAATATAGACAAAAGGCACCACAGTAAGTGATATGCTCCCCTAAAGGTAGACAGATGAAATAAAAAATCTGTTTCCTTTGGGGGAGTATTTTTGTATGGCTAAA
>NZ_JBPFDQ010000106.1:0-17275 GCF_059415045.1 Ferdinandcohnia sp. SAFN-114
TCAAATTAATGAAAAAGTGTTAAATTTAATATGGATAGGTGTTTTATATATGTCTCATTTGGCTAGGTCAGTTCAGACTTCGACTTTTTTTACATTTAATTCTTTTTAATGATGTCTGGTTTCAGTGCCTAGAAACTCGAGAAACTTGAACGCCTCCTGCAGAGGCAAACTACGCCTATTTGTCGGAGTCTCAAGCACACAAGAAGTGCTAGTGCTGTTTTCCCACAGGACGTGGCGTTTTAAGCGGCCAGCTTTCTCGTTTCTGTACAAGGCACTTACGCCTTTCTATTTATCATCATTTACTTCTTCATATTCAGCATCTACTACATCGTCGTCTTTCTTGCCTTGAGTTGCGCCTTCTGCTCCTTGTGCACCTTGAGCTGCTTGAGCTTGTTGCTGAGCTTGCTCATATAGTTTCACAGAAAGCTGTTGAACGATTTCTTGTAGAGCATCTTTCTTTGCTCTAATTTCATCAAGATCGTTTTTCTCGATTGCTTGTTTTAATGCGTCTTTAGCTTCGTTAGCTTTTTCAACTTCTGCAGCATCTACCTTACCTTCTAAGTCTTTAAGTGTTTTTTCAGTTGTAAACACTAATTGATCTGCTTCATTGCGAAGTTCAACTTCTTCTTTACGCTTTTTGTCGGCTTCTGCATTTTCTTCTGCCTCACGTACCATACGTTCAACTTCATCGTCAGAAAGGCCTGAAGAAGATTGAATTGTAATAGCTTGCTCTTTATTTGTACCAAGGTCTTTTGCACGAACATTTACGATACCGTTCTTATCGATATCAAATGTTACTTCAATTTGTGGCACTCCACGTGGTGCTGGTGGAATATCAGTTAATTGGAAACGACCCAATGTTTTGTTATCTGCAGCCATTTGACGTTCACCTTGAAGTACATGGATGTCAACAGCTGTTTGATTGTCTGCAGCAGTTGAGAATGTTTGAGACTTACTAGTTGGGATTGTTGTATTACGATCGATTAAACGAGTAAATACACCACCCATTGTTTCAATACCAAGTGACAAAGGTGTTACGTCTAATAGAACGACGTCTTTAACATCTCCAGTTAATACTCCACCTTGAATTGCTGCACCTAACGCAACTACTTCGTCAGGATTAACCCCTTTATGTGGTTCTTTGCCAGTTTCTTTCTTGATTGCTTCTTGAACAGCAGGAATACGAGTTGAGCCACCAACAAGGATGACTTTATCAATATCGCTAGCTGAAAGACCAGCATCTTGAAGCGCGCGTCGAGTTGGGCCCATTGTACGCTCAACAAGTCCAGCTGAAATCTCATCAAATTTTGCACGAGTTAAATTTACTTCTAAGTGAAGTGGTCCTGCTTCTCCAGCAGTGATGAATGGAAGAGAGATTTGTGTAGAAGTTACACCAGATAAATCCTTCTTCGCTTTTTCAGCAGCATCTTTTAAACGTTGTAATGCCATTTTATCTTTTGAAAGATCAATTCCATTATCTTTTTTGAATTGATCTACTAAATAATCAATAATTACTTGGTCAAAGTCATCTCCACCAAGACGATTGTCACCTGCAGTGGACTTAACTTCGAATACTCCGTCACCAAGTTCTAGGATGGACACGTCGAATGTACCACCACCAAGGTCATATACAAGAATTGTTTGATCTTCTTCTGTTTTATCTAAACCATATGCAAGAGCAGCAGCAGTTGGCTCGTTAATAATACGTTCAACTTCAAGACCAGCAATTCGACCCGCATCCTTAGTTGCTTGACGTTCAGCGTCATTAAAGTATGCTGGAACAGTGATAACTGCCTTTGTTACCTTTTCTCCAAGGTATTCTTCTGCATACGATTTAAAGTATTGAAGTAGAATAGCAGATACTTCTTGTGGAGTATATTGCTTACCTTCTATTTCAGTTTTGTAATCTGTTCCCATATGACGTTTGATCGACATAATTGTGTTAGGATTTGTGATAGCTTGACGTTTTGCCACTTCACCAACTTGTCTTTCCCCATTCTTAAAAGAGACAACAGATGGTGTTGTGCGGTTACCTTCTGGGTTCGGAATAACTTTCGGTTCTCCACCCTCCATAACAGCAACACATGAGTTTGTTGTACCTAAATCTATACCAATGATTTTACTCATAAAAAAACCTCCTAATTGAATAAAACTTAGAACTATTCATTTACCTTCACCATTGAAGGTCTTAACACTCTATCTTTAAGTTTGTATCCTTTTTGGAACTCTTCTAGAACCACATTTGATTCCGTATCTGGCTCACTCACTTGCATAACAGCTTGATGCACATTCGGATCAAATTGTGTTCCCACTGCTTCAATTGCTTCTACCCCTTCTTTTTTCAGGGCATCTATAATGCTTCGGTATACCATTTCTACACCTTGCATAATTGATTTTGCTTGATCATTTGTCGCTTCTATTTGAAGTGCCCTCTCAAAGTTATCAAGAGCTGGTATCAAATCCGTTACAAGACTTTGTGATCTATATGTAGCAGCTGTTTCTTGATCTAAGCGTGCACGTCTCTTAAAGTTTTCGAAGTCGGCAATCTGGCGCAAAATTCGACTTTCTGCTTCCTCTAGCTTAGCTTCAAGTTCTGCAATTTTTTCATTGGCTTTCGAAAGTTCGGCTTGCACATTATCTTCTTGTTCTTCTACTAATTCTGCTTCAGCCTGTTCAATCGTTTCTACCACATCATTGTCTACGTTAGTTTCTTCTAGTTCAATATCTTCTTTTACTACTTCGTTCTCGTTAGCCAATACACTCACCTCCCTTAAAGTGAAGTCCCTATTATCATAGTACCTAGTATATGTATTAGAGGGTTATTCCACCCTCTACTAAATATAGCCACGGCTATTCGTTTTGATACAGTTTTGTCAGCACCTTTGAAAAATCATGACTGATATGCTGCAACAATGTAATAACACGTGAATATTCCATTCTGGTAGGGCCTAAAATCGCGATTGACCCAAGGTGTTCATTCCCAACGGAATAAGTTGCTGTTATTAGGCTACAATCATTCATTGCGATATTGTTGTTTTCATGACCGATTTTAATATTGATTCCCGCTTTATCTGTTCGTAACAGTCGAGAAAATTCATGTTCACTTTCAATCATTGTTAATAAAGATCGAATTTTTTCAATGTCATGAAATTCTGGTTGACTTAACATCTTTGTTTTTCCACCAATAAACACTTTTTCTTCGGTAGATAGTGAAAGTGTTTTGTCTAAAACACTTATAACCGTATCGTAGTTACGAATATTAGTTTTCAGCAGAGATGCAACCTCTTTATAAATTTTGTTTTTTAGATCAGTCAGTGGAACACCAACAAGACGCTCATTTAGAATATTTACCATCTTTTCAATATCGCTTGGATCGATGGATTCCGGAAATGAAATTGTTCGATTTTCCACATGGCCATTATCTGTAATGATAATCGCAACAGCTGTCTCATTGTTAATTGGAACAATTTGCAGCTTTTTCACTTTATTTTCTTTAAAGGCGGGACCTAAAACAATCGAAGTATAGTTTGTTAGATCTGATAAAATCTGTGCAGATTTTTGAACAATTTTTTCAAGCTCATAAATTTTCTCTGCAAAAATAGACTTTATCTCATGCTTTTCCTTTAAAGTTAATCGACTCGGAGATAATAAATGGTCCACATAGTATCGATAGCCTTGTTCAGATGGGACTCTACCAGATGAGCTATGAGTTTTCTCAATAAATCCTAGTTCTTCTAGATCTGCCATCTCATTGCGAATAGTTGCTGAGCTAAACACAATCCCATCCTTTTTCGACAATGTTCTTGACCCTACTGGCTGTGCAGATCTAATAAAGTCATCAATTATTACTTGAAGAATCAATAGTTGACGATCTGTTAGCAAGGAACATCACCTCTGTTAGCACTCCTAATCTGCGAGTGCTAATTCTATAATTAAATTACCAAATACGAGTGCCATTGTCAACGATTTAAACTCCTTCTTTATTTACAGCAAAAACGCTTGAAAAACTTCATTCCCAAGAAACTTTCCGGCATGAGTTAATCGAATATAATCATCTTTTTCTTCTAGCAGACCTTTTTCTTTTTGTTCTTTAATTTGGTCTGCAAAAACATCAAAAATACTGATTGAAAATTTTTCCGAAAAATGAGGAATTGAAACACCTTTTGTTTTACGCAATCCTAAAAAAAGCTCTTCTTCCATTTTTTCTTGTTTTGTCACTTCATGCGTTTCGACATACGGAAAGCCATGATCATCTATGGTTTGCATATATTTTTTAATGGGTCCTGCATTTGAAATTCTTCTTCCTCCCAAATAGCTATGAGCGCCTGCACCGATTCCATAGTACTCTTCATTATTCCAATACGTTAAATTATGGCGACTTTCATAGTTATCCTTTGAGAAATTACTTATTTCATATTGATGAAAACCATGTTTCCCCATCTCTTCCATTAAGATTTCATACATTCTTGCTTCATTTTCTTGGCTTGGCAGATGCAAATTTCCTTTTCTCATCAAATTATAGAACACTGTTTTTGGTTCAATGATGAGGGAGTATGCTGATACATGCTCTACATCGAGTGAAAATGCTAAGTTAAGCGATTCTTGAAAACTTTCTATCGTTTGTTGGGGTAAAGCATACATCAAATCAATACTAATGTTTTTAAAACCAACACGTTTCGCTAATTCAATTGTGTGAAAAACATCTTCACGACGATGTGTTCTTCCAATAGCTTTGAGTAGCTTATCATCGAATGTTTGTACCCCAAAACTTATTCGATTGACACCTGAATCAAGCAATACTTTTAATTTATCCTCTGTAAGATCACCAGGGTTTGCTTCAAAGGTGAATTCAATTGTATCGCTTTGGGGCTTTAAATATTGATTAATACTCGTGAGGAATGTCTCTAACTGGTTTACGGAAAGAACGGTTGGCGTTCCCCCACCGACGAAGATGGATTTGAGAGTAGCAGGAGGATGAGCCTCGACTGTATTTTTCATTTCAGTATCCATGTATTGAAGATATTCATCAACAGGTTGACCTTTTAGAAAAACTTTATTGAAATCACAATAGTGACAAATTTGTTCACAAAAGGGGATGTGAAGGTATGCTGCTCGTACCAAAAAATCACTTCTTTCTTTAAGCGAATGTCGTAAATAATAGAATAAAGAAAACCGCAGAAAAGTCTGCGGCATCTTACTTTATATGTCTAGTACCAGGCGCCATCAGCTCTCTGGTATAAGCCAATCGCTTCGGAAGGTAAAAGGCACCTTCTGTCAGCTCTTATCTTATGCTTGTCACCTTAGACCTCGCGCCTTGCACTTTTCTTATTTATCATCCATTTTCAATACTGCCATGAATGCCTCTTGAGGTACTTCGACTGAGCCGACTTGCTTCATTCGTTTCTTACCTTCTTTTTGTTTTTCAAGAAGTTTACGTTTACGGGAGATGTCCCCACCGTAACATTTTGCCAATACATTTTTACGCATTGCCTTAATGGTTGATCGAGCAATAATCTTTTGACCAACCGCGGCTTGAATAGGTACTTCAAAATGCTGTCTTGGAATTAATTCCTTTAGCTTTTCTACGATCACTTTTCCTCGATCATAAGCTGAATCCTTGTGAACAATGAAGGAAAGTGCATCTACTTTTTCAGCATTTAATAAAATATCCATCTTCACAAGCTTTGAAGGCTTGTAACCTATTAATTCATAATCAAATGATGCATAGCCTTTAGTGCTCGATTTTAATTGGTCAAAGAAATCATAAACGATTTCTGCAAGTGGAATTTCATAGACGATACTTACACGTCTCTCATCAAGATACTGCATATCAATGAAGATACCACGTTTGCCTTGGCATAACTCCATAACAGCACCAACATAATCATTTGGAACCATCATGGTTGCTTTTACGTAAGGCTCTTCAATTCTGTCAATTTTTTGTGGATCTGGCATTGCTGATGGATTATCAATTCGTACATCTGTACCATCCGTTAGAAACACATCGTATATAACGCTTGGTGCAGTGGTAATTAAGTCGATTTTAAATTCTCTTTCAATTCTTTCTTGAATGATTTCCATATGCAATAGACCTAAAAATCCACATCGGAAGCCAAAACCTAGTGCCTGAGAAGTCTCTGGTTCGAATTGAAGGGCTGCATCATTTAATTCAAGTTTTTCTAATGCTTCACGTAAATCATTATATTTAGCTGTATCGATTGGATATAAACCGCAGTACACCATAGGATTTAAGCGTCTATATCCTGGTAGGGGCTCAGTAGCACCGTTTTTCGCGTTGGTAATCGTATCACCCACACGTGTATCCCCTACATTTTTGATTGCAGCTGTTAAAAATCCAACGTCACCAACAGTTAATTCTTCCTGAAGGGTTGCGCGAGGTGTAAATACACCCGCTTCAATCACTTCAAACTCCTTACCTGTTGCCATCATTTTTATTTTATCACCAGGTCTAACTTTACCTTCTATTACTCGAATGTAAGCAACTACACCACGGTATGGATCATATAAAGAGTCAAAAATAAGAGCTTTTAGAGGTGCCTCAGGGTCCCCCTGCGGTGCAGGGACTTTTTCAACAACCTGCTCTAATATCTCTTCAATTCCAATCCCTGCTTTCGCAGAAGCTAAAACAGCTTCTGACGCATCGAGTCCAATAACATCTTCAATTTCTTGTCTAACACGCTCTGGGTCTGCACTCGGTAGGTCGATTTTATTAATTACCGGTAATATTTCTAAGTCATTGTCTAAAGCGAGGTACACATTTGCTAGTGTTTGTGCCTCAATCCCCTGTGCTGCATCGACAACGAGCACTGCACCCTCACATGCTGCTAAACTCCTTGAAACTTCATATGTAAAGTCAACATGTCCTGGGGTGTCAATAAGATGGAAAATATATTCCACACCATCTTTTGCCTTATATTTTAATTGTACTGCGTTTAATTTAATCGTAATGCCACGTTCTCTTTCAAGGTCCATGGAATCTAGCAATTGTTCTTTCATTTCACGATGGGTTAACGCATTGGTTTTTTCAAGTATGCGGTCAGCCAATGTAGATTTACCATGGTCTATATGAGCAATAATTGAAAAATTTCGAATTCTAGATTGTCTATTACGTCTCTCTTCTTGGTTCATTAAAAATCCTCCTGTATGGAACAACTACACTAGATTAGATTATACAGAACTATTTTGTCACATTCAATTACGAAAAAAAACGACCATAAAACAAAGAGAGCTTGCTTATTATTCATAGCATGCTCTCTTCTAAATTTTATCAAGTAAATTTCCTATTCCATTTCCAATTGCAATCATGATTTTTTCAAAAATAGCACTAATTCCATTTCCTAGTTTTTCACCAATACTTGAAAAAAAGTTAAATGATTCTACATTTTCAAGTTGTTTCTGTTTTTCTTCTAGGTCATGACTTGTGACCTTTCTGCCTAAGACAGATGCTTCAACTTCACCGTCATTGTCGGTGATATGAAAGGCACCTTGAAGGGAGGGGTCATTATAGCCCCTCATTTTCTTCATCCCTTCATTCGCCTGCTGCATGCCGATCAACACACCTAGAAGAAGCACGGTTACTATTAAAAAACATTTCATCATGAATTTAACCATTGGAATTACACCCTTTTTTTAACACAATGTTTTTTTACATGGATATTTTTTTAGCGATTTTGCAATGATGTGTTACTTAGGTGCCTTTTTTCACTTTAGCAAGTGCCTCAAAATGGCTCTTGCGATACATGCTTTTGCTTTTTTTACCTGAGCATGTACCTCTAAACGGTTCTCGCGGTACATGCTTTTGCTTTTTTCACCCGAGCATGTACCTCTAAACGGTTCTTACAGTACACGCTTTTGCTTTTATCACCTAAGCATGTACCTTAAAAAGGTGCTTAACGGTACATACCTTTACTTTTGACTTTTTACCGCCCAAACATGTCCTGAAAGCTATTTTTAGGTCAATAAGGTCCGAATATAGCATCGATAAAGTTATTCTTTATTCGTTTCATTTGCATTCACTTTTTCGGCTTGCCAGTAGTATTCTGCTAAGACATCAGCTACAGCAGCTGCTGTTCGGCGGAGTTCTTCGAAATTATTATCGACACCACCAAATTCAATTAACATGGCATTGCCTGATTTATCTTGGTTATATACTCCATTATTGCCAACTCCGCCTTGTTTAAAAATACCTCGATTTAAACCTGGATATTTTTTTTCAAATATATCGTGGAGCGCATTGGCAAGCTCAAGATTTTTCGCAATGTTTGGATTCTCTGACCCAACTATAAAAGCTATTTTCGCATAGGCCTTTCCGTTAATTTCTACGGTGGTTTTTTCTTTTCGATGCGCATCACGGTGAATATCAATGAAATAATTTAAGTCCTTATTACTTGCCATAGCGCTAGCCATAATCTCACCAGAGCCCTTGTATGACTGATAATAATCATAGCCTTTAGACTTTAAATACTTGTCCATATTTGTCTTATCAATATCTGTACCGATTCCTCTTGCCTCTAATTCTTGCTTAAGCATTTCCCCTACTTTGGTTACATTCACTTCAGGATGTCTTGCATTATTCGCATTGGTTGTATCTACACCTTTTAAATGTGGAAAATAGGCTTCTGCTGAGTGAGTATGATAAATATAGGCAACTTTTTTCTCACCAGTTGTCATCGTCGGTGGTGGCACAGGTTGAGTAGGCTTTTCTGCCTGTTCAACATTTTGTGTAGCCACTTTTCGTTCATCTAATAAAACATCTAATGGTGGTGGAGACTCTATCGGCATATTCGTGTAATTGGTTCCTTCACCTGCTACTATTATCTTCCCATCAAAAATCGAGAACCCAGGGAGCTCCCTGCCTAAGAAGCTTCGTGGGTCATCTAATGTAAGGTTTGTAGCTGCTTTAAAAACAGCTCCTAAATAGTCTGGTTTCGTAGTCGATTCAGGTAAGCCTTGAACAAAATAATGGTTTTCATACCCTAATAGATGAACAAGTGCTTCTCCTGAGAGATTTGTTGCGACATTACTGATAGACGAAGAACTTATTCTAAACTCTGGTTTAAGAGAGACAATTGCTCCCGTAATCGTAAACAATAAGATAAAGCTAAATATGAGGAATAGAATCCCTTTTACAACGCTGGTTCCTTGAATTGAGATCATCATTCCTTGAGACCGAAAACCCTTCATATTTTACCTCCTCAATGGTTTGTCTATCATATTGATATGAGCAAACAAGAGTTAGTAGAACCGAAATGATAGAATCTATTCAATTTTATTAATGAGTATACGCACCTGAATTATCTTGGCCAATCTCACCATGCAATGCAGTATTTAGGCCACCCGCTATTACATTTGCCATGTCCTCAATGAAGACATCTACCTCTTTTGGTGTAACCATTAAGTTATGACCAAGAGGTGACAACACTTCGTGAATTAATTTTCTTTTCTCATCTTCTGGTAGAGTTCCGACTATTCCTAAGAATGTATTCCTTTCTTGCTCACCAGGCAAGTCATCCTCTGTTAATACTTTTTTCTCCCCAAAAGTCATGCCCGCAGGTATTAGAGAACGTGAAGGTTTATCCCCTTCTTTAAGCTCTCTACCAAAATGCTTTAATATAAAATCAAACGCATCACTTGTAATAGAAACAGCATCAACGACTGTTGGAATTCCAATCGCGATTACGGGAATACCTAATGAATCCTTACTTAGTTCTTTGCGTTTGTTTCCAACCCCAGAACCCGGATGAATACCTGTGTCCGATATTTGAATCGTTGAATTCACCCGCTCGACTGAACGTGCTGCCAATGCATCGATGGCAATAATAAAATCAGGTTTTGATTTTTCAATGACTCCGTAGATGATGTCACTTGTTTCGATTCCTGTTAACCCCATCACCCCTGGTGCAATTGCACTTACAGAGCGAAAACCATCCTGCACATTTTCAGGCTGCAATTCAAAGAGATGCCTTGTAATGACAAGGTTCTCAACTGCCAACGGCCCCAGCGCATCTGGTGTTACGTTCCAATTTCCTAAACCAACAACTAGACAGCTAGCATCTTTCCCGATATTTAGTTTTGATAAAAAGTGATTAAATTCCTTAGCGAATACTTCTTGCACCTTTTGTTGGAGTTCTGAATCTTTTTGACGTATCCCCTGAACCTCTAGTGTTAAATAATTTCCTTTTTTCTTTCCAACTGCATTTGCACCTTCCTCGGTAATTTCGACTGTAGAAATGGTAATTCCATCCTCTTGTCTCTCTTTTATGATGACACCTTCAATTTCTGATACAGGCTGTTGATCTTCTTTTAGTGTTTTATTTCGTTCTTCGACTGCCATTGCGCTTGCTTCTAGCGCTAAGTCAGTACGAACAGAGTATTTTGTTAAGTCTAGTTGTTCTCCCATTCCAATGACCTCCAATTTTTACATAGTATCTATAGCTTTACCTGTTAAAATGTGGTTCATGCAATTTTTATCAAGTAGGAATTAGATTGGTATTGCATTCTCACAGCCAATTTGATAGAATAACTTTTGTTGTAACATCAGAGTATCAATGAATGTATAAGAGATCATTAAGCGAAGGAAAACTTTAATAGAGAAGGTTTTCGTTAATTTTCGTAGATGATTGATCGTGTTAGATCATCTTGATATTCGCAGGAGGTGAAAGTATGCCAAATATTAAATCAGCTATCAAACGTGTAAAAACAAGTGATGAAAGCCGTGCTCATAATGCAACTGTTAAGTCTGCAATGCGTACTGCTGTAAAAAACTTTGAAGCTTCAGTTGCTAACAATGACGTTGAAAACGCAAAAGCAGCTTTTCTTACTGCTTCAAGCAAGCTTGACAAAGCGGCTCGTAAAGGTCTTATCCATAAAAATGTTGCTGACCGTCAAAAATCTCGTCTAGCGAAAAAACTTAACGAGGTTAACGCATAATAAATAAACGACTCGATTTGAGTCGTTTTTTTTTGCGCTCTATTTTACTTACCTAACTTCATAATAAATAATTCCAGAATTAATTTTTTATCCATTTTTCCGTTTTTCATTTCATAGTCAGCTTCAGCAAGCTGGCTCAAAATTCCCAGCAATTCTTCTTGTGTAAATAAATTTGCTTGTCCACCCGCAAGCTTGACCCGGAACGGATGAACTTTAAGATTTCCAGCAATCTGCTGTTGTCCGTAGCCTTGTCTAGAAAGCTCCTTCACCTGAAAAATCAACCTAAATTGTGTAGCAAGCAAAGATAATATTTTGATGGGCTCTTCATTATTTTGCAAAAGGTCATAAAAAATTCTTAGTGCCTCATCAAGTTTCCTATTTACTACCTTATCAATTAATGAAAAAATATTTTGCTCCAAAGACCTGGGTACGAGCAATTTCACGGTTTCCTTTGTTATCTCGCCATTTTCCCCAAGGTATAAACACATTTTATCGATTTCTTGGGTTATGTTCATAAGATTCGTCCCTGCCACATGTAACAGTTCCTGAATCGCAGAGGGGGAAATGGTAACCCGATGCTGGTTTGTTCTTTCAGTTATCCAGCTATGTAAATCCTTTTCAGATAATGTATTAACAGTCAACACTTCAGCATTTTTCTTTAACTGCTTAACAATTTTCTTCCGCTCATCTAACTTTTCATACGGAGCCGTAATCACAAGAATCGTAAAAGGAGCAGGCTCTTTTAAATATTGTTCGAGTACCGTTACATTATGTTCAACCTTTTCCTTACTCTTTTCAGCTGTTAAAAAGTGTGGATTTTGTAAAATAACCAGACGTCTTTCTCCCATAAAAGGAAGGGTCTCAGCATCAGCCAAGGCAATTTCAACAGGAGTTTCCTCTAAATCAAAAATAGATAGGTTAAAATCTTTTTCTTCCTCTTCAACGCTATATTTGATCAGTAACTCCTTTGTTTCCTGTATTAAAAAGGTTTCTGAACCATGTAATAAATAGACAGGTGCAAATTGCCTTTTCTTAATTTTTTTCCAAAGCTCTAAATTCATACTTATTCCTCTCCACTGTAAGCCTTCAAATCTTCTCTAATCGTATCGGTAAAACACAAATTTTTCAACCTCCATAAAAATTTCAAAGGGAATTGGTTTTCACCAATTCCCTATCTATAGAAACATTACCAAACAAGCCCCGGGTATCTTGTCGAGTAATGATTATTTGTAATCTGACTATTACTGTGTTGTTGTTCTTATGTACTATTAGGATTTACATTGTTTTTTGAACTATTTGTGACAAGTGTTGTTAATAAAGGAAGAGTATCGGATAATAGGGGAAAAAGGGTTCTACCTTTTTTTGGCTTTGTTTTATTCACTGAGGTTTCTAACTTTTTGATTTGTAAAACAAAACCAACTTTTTAAAGGAATTATAGATTTTTTTGACTAGTTAGGCTATACTATAAGTGTTTAGGAGGGGTTAGGCGTGAACGAATTCGAAAAGAATATAAAAAACACACGAAATGACGTTATCGATGCTGGAGTAGCTTTCGTTGTATCATTTGGCTTCTTCGCTATAATTTTCATTATCGCAACTTTAATTAAAGTTATCGGAGCTTAATACCGACAGAATACATACTGTCAAAACCAAGACTGCCCATATAAGGCAGTCTTTTTTCGCTCCTTGCCTTTACTGTATCTTATGGAATTGTCGTTATAAAGGTTCCTGGTTTTTTGAAAAAACGGTATTGTATCGCCCCATCTGTGTCAGTTCTATATACTTTGATTTTTTCTTGTTTTAATCGATTAATCACCTCTGGATGTGGATGATTAAAACGATTATTTACACCCACTGGAATTAGGGCAATTTTAGGTTTTAAGGATTGGATAAATCTCTCCGTAGATGAGGACTTGCTTCCGTGATGTCCCACCTTTAATACATCTATCCTCATGTTTTTATATGTATTGATAAGATCAAGTTCCACATCTTTTTCAATGTCCCCTGTAAATAACCAACTTAGACCACCGATTTTTGTAAATATAACGATTGAATTGTTATTCTCCACCATTTCATCTCCCTTTGGGGAAAGTGTATAAAATGTATTTCCTCCTTCCTGCCATTTTTGTCCACGTTCAACTAAATGTATGGGAATCCCTTCTTTAGTAGCTATTTTCTTCAACTCTGTTTCTTGTTTTGTATCCTTCGTGCTTTTTCCTATGACGATTTCATTAATCCTCATTTTTTTTATAATTTCCTTCGCTCCACCGATATGATCTCGGTCACCGTGGGTAATGATTAGCTTATCTAAACTTCGTACTCCCTTTGACTTTAGGAATGGAATGATTATATCTGCAGTCGAGAACTCTTTCCTTCTTTGTCGCCATTGCTCTTGATTAAACTCAATGTTTCCACCTGTATCAATGAGATACGTTCCTTTTCGATACGGTAGCTCAATTAATATACTATCGCCTTGTCCAACATCTAACATTGTAATTTCACCATATGGATTTATATATGGTAAAAGCAAATGGAGTATCAAAACCGAAATTGGCGCGAAAAGTGCCCTTTGGACTAAGGTTTTTCTTTTTTCCCAACAAATTAAAAGGTATAGAATAGATACACAATACAGAATCATTAAGATGAAACCTGGCTTACCTAGTGTCAATAAAGTGAAAGGGAATTGTGATACCCAAACTGTCGCTTGATTTAAGATTTCGAGTATCCACGTAAGCATCGCAGCAAAAATTTGGCCAATCGGATCGAATATGCTAAGCAAAAAAACAGTGAATAAGGCAAATGGTAAAATCACAACTGAATATAATGGGACATATACCATATTTAAAGGTAAGCTCAATAACGAGAACTCGTAAAAGTGGAATAGTAGAACCGGCATTGAAGCAATTTGCGATAACAATGAAACAACAAATAAAGAAGCAATCGTAGTTGGATAGTATTTAAAAATGGCTCTAGAAGAAAGGATCAGGGACGCACTCACTAAAAAGGACAATTGAAAACCGATATTTACGATATAGTACGGATTAAACAGTAGCATAGTCATGCAGGAAAAACTAATGACATCAAGGACACTACGTTTTTCCCACCATTTAATGTTTGCTAATAAAAGCATACTCATTAAAACTGAGCGAATAACTGAAGGAGAGCCTCCGGCAATTATGATATATGCTGGCAGTAAACATAACAGTAAAATTGTGGTTATTTCACGTGTCAAGCCAAAGCGAATACATAAATAGTAAAACATCCCTGTCATGAGACTTACATGCAGTCCTGATATCGCCAATAAATGTATCAATCCTAATGATTGATAGGAACTTTCTATCTCATTTGCGATATTTGTTCTTTCCCCATAGATCAATGCTTGGATAATCCCTGCGGTTGAGCCAGCAAAATAAGTATTAATATGATGGATTCCAGTATCTCTTATATTTAGAAGCATATGATTTATCGTCCACTTTTCGTTTGAAGAACAATTTTCTATTTTTATTTCATTCGCTTCAAAAATCCAATGGATTTTTTGTGTATACAAATATTGTTTATAGTTAAAAGAATTGGGATTTCGTGCGACTTGGGGTTCCTTTAGACTTCCATGAAAAGTACAAACCAACCCTATTCGAACAGTAGAGCTTAGCTGCTTTCTCTCTAACTCCGTTTCGAAATAATAAACTAACAGCAGTTTTTCATCCTTTGAAGTATTTACGGTTACGGATAGCTTGTCACCATTAATATCTGGTGTTTCAACTATTTCCGCATCAATCCTTTCTGTGGTAGGGGTCAAATTTGTATGATTTTTGGAGTCGATGATGGTAAAAATACACATAAAAGTAAAAAGAGTGATAATACTGAGGATAACGAGTGAATAATGGTGGCGGATCATAACAAATCCTAATAAGAGTAGGGTGAGGATTATACTTAACCATGAAAAAGATGTATAGGGGACTAGTATTCCAAATATTGCAAAGGATGAAAGAAAAACGAGCTTTCCTCTTACATAGTCCCCATACTTATTTATCAAACTAACCGATATTTGAAAATAGTGCAGCAGTTTTCTCATGCAGCTTCTCTATTTCTCTATCATCCGCACCTGACTCTGTTAATTTTTCTATTAAATCATTAACAAATGCTAATTTCTCTTTTGATTTTAAGTCAATTACCATTTCTTGAAGAGGAACCTTCTCAATTCTTACATTTGATTTCTCAAGTAATTCTATTGCGTAAGGGTGATTTTTATAATCTTCCGCATAATATACAACCTTAATCCCTGCTTGAATAATTGCTTTTGTGCATTGGAGGCATGGAAAATGAGTAACATAGATTTCCGCATTTTCTGTAGGGACTCCAAACTTGGCACATTGCAGTAATGCATTTATTTCAGCGTGAACGGTTCTTATACAGTGATTTTCGACTACATAGCAGCCCTCATCTGAACAGTGTGTACCGCCAGACACAGAGCCATTATATCCCCCTGCGATAATTCGCTTATCTCGTACAATGGTTGCCCCAACTGTTAGTCGTGTACAGGTACTTCTTAATGCAAGTAAATGGCTTTGTGCCATAAAATATTGATCCCATTTGATTCGATTCAAATTTTCCCCATCCCTTCAACAAAATCTTACAATTATTTTATCGGTTATTTGTACAAACCGTCAATTTAATTTGAGTTTGTCCCTTATTTTTTCAAAGGATTTTTCCCCGATTCCGCTAACTTCCATCAGGTCCTCAAGTTGTTTAAACGGTCCATTTTCTTCACGGAATGCAATGATCGCTGCCGCTTTTGATGGGCCGATTCCTGATAACGTTTCAAAATCTGCCTGTGCTCCTTTATTTAATGAAATCTTTCCATCGCCTTTTGGGGACAAACTGCTATCCATTTCAAAATCCTCACCAATGCGTGGAACATAAATAACCATTTCATCCTCCACTCGCTGTGCTAAATTCACCTGATTGATGTTTGCATCTTCAGTAAATCCACCCGCCATCACTATAATGTCCTTAATTCTCATCCCATCCTCGGCCTTATATACATTTTCATTATGTACCGCTCCCTTGATATCAACAAGAATTATCTTAATCTCTTCCTCTGCATCAGTCTCTTCCTCAACGGTCGGTTCAAAGAGCAAATCCTCTTCTACCTCGTAAGGTTCTGCCCTTGTTCCATGATCAAAAATATTATAAAAGACAATAAAGATAACTAGACAGACTCCACAACATATAATAAATAACTTAATCTTTTTTTCTCTAAAATTCATGGTTTGGTCTCCTTTGTTTTTTTTACTTTAAGTAAAATCATTCATAATTTTATTCGGGAAAACATATTGTTTTAGGAGAATAGTCTGTAAAGGAGGGACGAACTTGAATATAGGGTTTATTGGTACAGGAAATATGGGGAAAATTTTAATAGAGTCCTTTGTAGAATCTCTTGCTGTTCCGCCTTCAAAATTAACGATAACAAATCGAACCATTGAAAAAGCAATAGCCATTAATAACTACATGCCAGATATCACAGTTGTAGCGACAAATGAAGAGGTTGTAAAAGGCTCTGATTTAATTTTCATTTGTGTAAAACCTTTGGAAATTCACCCCCTTTTACACCAATTATCTCCTTGCCTAACGAGTAGTAAATGTATCGTTTCAATTACGAGTCCGATTTCTGTTGAACAGCTCGAATCAATTGTAAACTGTCAGGTCGCACGTATTATTCCAAGTATTACAAATCGCGCACTAACAGGCGTATCCTTATTTACTTTTGGAAGTAGCATTAGCAGCAGATTTAAGGATTATTTGGAATTTCTTTTTGAGCAAATTTCTGCTCCGGTTCACATAAATAACGACATTACAAGAGTCGCTTCTGATATTGTAAGCTGCGGCCCTGCGTTTTTTACTTATCTTGTGAGAAAGTTTATTAATGCAGCAGTGAAGGAAACGAAAATTACAGAGGAGCAAGCAACAATTTTAGCTAGTGAAATGATTGTCGGAATGGGAAAATTGCTTGAAAAGGAAATATATACGTTGCCCACTCTCCAGGAAAAGGTATGTGTAAAAGGTGGTGTTACTGGGGAAGGCATTAAGGCAATGGAAGAAAATATCGGTGAGTTATTTGTAGAACTTTTT
This sequence comes from Ferdinandcohnia sp. SAFN-114, assembly GCF_059415045.1. Lineage (NCBI taxonomy): Bacteria > Bacillati > Bacillota > Bacilli > Caryophanales > Bacillaceae > Ferdinandcohnia > Ferdinandcohnia sp. SAFN-114. Next base: position 17,080 of record NZ_JBPFDQ010000106.1, read on the forward strand.
AGGAGTACCCATCGAAAATTTGATGAGGATATTTACGAAGTGAATAAACAATTTAACGAGACTCCATCTCGATAAATATACCATGTTCCTTCTTAAATAGGAATACTCATTTTTTCACGACAAAGTAAGTATCCGCCCGTAGAACGGGCGGTTTTGATTTCGCCCTATAAGGGCACTTTACCAACGAAGCCCCTAA
>NZ_JBPFDQ010000107.1:0-17164 GCF_059415045.1 Ferdinandcohnia sp. SAFN-114
GAAATTCAAGTATATAAAAATACCTGTAGGTTGAACACTCTTTTTTTCGAGTGTCCTTCCTACAGGTACCATTCTATTTCACAACCTTTTCTCTTTTTCTACTTTTGGAGAAAAATATACTGCATATATAAATCTTGTAGGACATTCTCCAAAAACTATTTCTTATCTGAAGCACTATAAATCGTATCACCGATCATCAAGCTGTCTTCCGCTCGTATGATGGATGGGGTAACTACCCAAAGACTAACTGATTCAAAATCAGTATTATTCTCCCAACCATGTGGAATATGACCAGGAAAGTGGATACTATCCCCTTCTTCCAGTTCACACTTTTCATCACCTAAATAGACCGTGAGATGGCCTTTTAACACATAGCCGACCTCTTCACCATTGTTGGTATAGAGCTTATCACTCTTGCCGCCTGGCTCAACCCTCATAAGATGCATCTCTAATTGTTTACTCTCTATTTCCGAGGGACTTAATAAGAAGATATCAGTGCTTTCAATATTACTTTTAAAACGCTTTCGTTTATTTTTTCTAGTGATAAATCTTTCAGTCTTATCAGAAACCTGACTTTCTTCATCAAAGAAATGGACTAACGAAACACCGAGCACACTACTAATTTTCTTTAATGTATTGATAGAGGGATTTGCCATCCCTCTTTCAATCTGACTGATAAAACTTGGTGTACATTCCACTAATTCTGCCAAGTGTTTGACGGTAATATCCTGCGCCTCTCGCAAAAAACGTATCTTCATTCCGAAATCCAAGAAAAAATCCTCCTTGTCCCCTTAATTAACCTACATTAATTAATATTATCTTATTTTGTCAATTTACGAAAGCGGGAAATGACAAGCTGCCCAATGACCGTCTTTCTTTTGTTCAAATACAGGCTCTTCCTGCTTGCATCTGTCAGTTGCAATTGGGCAACGTGTATGAAACCGGCATCCTGATGGAGGAGAGATTGGACTAGGAACATCACCCGTTAGAATAATTCTTTCCTTTTTTCTTTGTTCAATTGGGTCTGGAATTGGAATTGCCGACAGAAGCGCGCGTGTATATGGGTGCGCAGGATTATGATAAACTTCTTCTGTTTCCCCAAGTTCGACAATTTTCCCAAGATACATAACGGCAATACGGTTGCTAATATGTCTAACAACAGAAAGGTCATGTGCGATAAATAAATAGGTTAATCCGAATTCATCCTGTAAATCCTGAAGCAGATTAATGACCTGTGACTGAACAGAAACATCAAGAGCAGAAATTGGTTCATCACAAACAATAAGCTTTGGATTAAGTGCCAATGCCCTTGCAATCCCAATCCGCTGCCTCTGTCCACCTGAAAATTCATGGGGGTATCTTGTACTATGATGTTCTTCAAGACCTACCCTTTCAAGTAGCCATTTTACCCTTTCCGCTCGTTCACGTACATTCCCTTGCTTATGCACGCGGAGTGGCTCACCAATAATTTCTCCAATACTAAGCTTCGGATTTAATGAAGCATAAGGATCCTGGAAAACAATTTGCATTTCCCTTCTAACTTTTCTTAGCTTTGTTTCATTTAATTGTGTAATATCCAGGTTCGAGTATAAGATTTTTCCTTCGGTAGGCTTTTGCAAACGGATGATATTACGTCCTAATGTGGATTTTCCACATCCAGATTCCCCTACAATCCCTAAGGTCTCCCCTTCTTTTACTGAGAAAGAAACACCGTCAACAGCCTTTACTGCACCAGTTGATTTTCCGAATAATCCATTTTGAACCGGAAAATACTTTTTTAAATCTTTCACATCAAGGATTGTGTTTTGAGATTGCAGATTCTTTTGTTTTACCTCAACTTGTACATCGGTAGTATCAACCACGTTTGCTCACCTCAACATTCATTGCTTGATCATAATGCCAGCAAGCTACCTTTCGTCCATCTTCGACCACTTCTAATGTCGGTTCTTCATTACGGCAAAGTTCAGAAGCAAATTGACAACGAGGATGAAACCTGCAGCCTCCTGGCAATTTTGAAGGATTTGGCAAAACTCCTTCTATGGTTTTCAATCGATTTCCTTTCGCCTCAACAGTTGGCATAGCTTCTAATAACCCTAACGTATAAGGATGATAAGGACGCGCAAATATATCCCAAACCGTTGTCTCTTCTACGACGATTCCTGCATACATAACAACCACACGATCTGCAATATCTGCTACAACACCAAGGTCATGAGTAATAAATAGAATCGACATATCTAGCTTATCTTTCAAATCCTTCATTAACTCTAGCACCTGGGCCTGAATCGTTACATCCAAAGCCGTTGTAGGTTCATCTGCAATTAATAATTTTGGATCACAGGCTAGTGCCATAGCAATCATAACCCTCTGTCTCATTCCCCCTGATAACTGATGTGGATATTCATGAACTCTTTGTTCAGGAGAAGGAATTCCGACTAAACGTAAAAATTCGATTGCTTTTTCCATCGACTCTTTTTTATTCAATTTTTTATGGAAGCGAAGGCTTTCAGCTATTTGATCCCCTACAGTGTATACCGGGTTTAATGATGTCATTGGCTCTTGAAAAATCATTGAAATTTCATTACCGCGCAGCCTTTGCATCTCTTTTTTACTTTTGGTTAGCAAATTTTCACCCTGAAATAAAATTTCTCCTTTATCCGCTTTACCTGTTGGTTTCGGTAATAATCCCATTATTCCTAATGATGTAACACTTTTTCCGGACCCTGATTCGCCTACAATACAAACGGTTTCTCCAGAATAAATGGTGAAGGAGCTTTCTTTTACGGCTGGGATAATCCCTCTTTCTGTATGAAAGTTAATAGATAAATTGCGAACTTCTAGTACTGGGTCTGTCATTCAGTAACTCCCCTGGTTTCAACAGGTATAGCCTCTGCAATTAATTGCCCAGGCTCTGTCGGCCAATAACGATGACCTACTGCTGCAATGTAAGCATTGTCAGAGCTACAACGTAATTCTTCTGTAACCTCGCCGTAAAGGTTCATAATTGACCCAATCAAATCACCTTTGTTTAAAATGTCACCAACATCACATGCAGGGATAAACAATCCACCTTCACCGGTGAAGATAAAATCAGCATTATTAATGAATGTATATTCTTCTTGAATAGGAGGTTCTCCTGGAAGCATACTTAGAGCTTGAAATACTCCGCCAATCGCCAGTTTGAATTGATCTTCGTGTTCAACTGTTACATTACCTCCGCCACATTCAACTGTAACAGTAGGAATCTCATGCTTGATCACATGTGCTGAAATGCTTCCACCTGTGCCCGCTTCTCCTTTTGAAAGCCAAATGACATCGGATCCCATTCGTTTAGCTAGCCAAATTGATTTTTTTGCTGCCTCTGATCCATTATCTTTAACAATCATATAAAATGGCACTTTAGCGCCGATTCCCCCAGAATGCAGGTCAATTACATAATCGGCTGTTTGTTTAATTACTTCTATTACTTTATGAGCTAGTCTTTCACTATAAGTACCCTTTGGATTTCCAGGAAAAATTCGATTAAGGTTTGCTCCATCAAGGGGCGAAATTCGGTTTCGATTTTTAAATGAAGGAAGGTTTAATACAGGTACTCCGACAAACGTACCTTTTAATTCATTAACATCTAACTCTTGAAAAAACCTAATAATAGAAGCCGCTCCTCCATACTCCTCACCATGAACACAGCCATGAACCCAAACTGTAGGTCCTTCTTCTTTTCCTGCAGCAACTAAAACCGGTATGTTAAAAGCTGATCCATCCGTATCACTGCCTACTTGAATAAATCCTTGCGTTTTTTCCCCTGCCTTTACTTCAGCTGTTCCAACCGTTTTCATGATACTCCTCCTCTAGTCTTTTTTATTTACTTTTTTAACTTACTACACTCAGAGATTATAAAATCTAGCAAGTGTTGAAGAAAAAGACCTTCTCTCCCCTCAACACCGCCAGATACAAAAGTTACTGCTATTTCAAGCTAGATTTTTTTTATTCTTCAAAATATGCATCTCGAACGATTACATATTCATCAAGACGAGGTTCAAATCCTTGAACACCTTTTCTTACACCAACCATATGCGGTTCGTTGTAAAGTGGGAATGTAGGCTTTTCCTCATATAAAATCTCTTGGATTTCTTTGTAGAGCTCGGTTACTTCTGCATCATCGATAGTTTGGATTGCTTGATCCATTAATTTATCTACTTCGGGATTTGCATATCCACCCTCAGCATTTTCTGAGTGGTAATAACCATTCCAATGTGTGTTTGGATTAATTGTTAAGTCAGCAACTCCAATATAATAGAAATCATAAGCACCTTCATCCATCTTTGGAACATAAGAACTAAATTCAAGCGTTTCTAATTCTACATTAATTCCAACATTTTGAAGCATTCCAGCAATTGCTTCACCCATTTGGCGGTCCATTGCATATCGGCCGACTGGTGCCCCCATCTTGATTGGTGAACCATCATAGCCAACTTTTTCTAAAAGCTCTTTTGCTTTTTCAGGGTCGAATGGATATACAGGAAGATCTTCATTGAAACCAATTGTTCCTGGCGGTGATACAGAAGAAGCCGGGATTGTATTTCCACTTAAAATATTATTAACTAACGATTCTCTGTCAATCGCAAGTGAAATGGCTTCTCTAAAGTCTTTTTTAGCCATCCATTCATTTTTAAAATTAGCAACCATCATGTTTACACGAAGTGTTTCTGTAATGAAAATGTCTAGATTTTCATCCTGTTTAACTTCTTCGATTTTGTCTGCAGAAATGTTTTCTGCAATATGAACATCCCCGCGTTGAAGGGCAGCAAGACGAACTGCATTTTCTGGCATAATTCTAAATTCAATTGAATCGCTAACTCCAGGTTCACCCCAGTAACCATCAAAGCGCTTTAGCTTTACATTGTTGTTTGCAATATATTCAACAATTTCATATGGTCCTGTTCCAACTGGTTTTACGTTAAACTCTGCACCAAGCTCTTCTACTGCACCTGGTTCAACGATAGGAACCTGAGTCAATGAACTTAAAAGTCCGCGTGTAGGAGTTTTCGTTTTAATAATTACTGTTAAGTCTCCTTCAGTTGTAATTTCAGCAATATCATTTAACCAAATTTTCATTGATGTATTGAAATCAGGATCTTGAATTGATTCAAGCGTAAACTTTACAGCTTCTGCATTTAAAGGTGCACCATTATGAAATTTGACACCTTCCTTTAATGTAAACTTCCATGTTAATTCATCTACATTTTCATAGCTTTCTGCAAGTACTCCTTCAATTGATACTTTTCCGTCAACAATCTTACGGAATACAAGTGGTTCAAAAACATGTGAATTTATGCTATACCCTGGCCCTGACCATGTTTTACGAGGATCAAGGGATGTTGGGTCAGCACCTGTAGCAACGATTAGCTCCTTTGCGCCGCCTTCACCTTCGCTTTCACTTTCGGAATCCGTATCAGATGAGGTTTCTCCAGAACATCCGATTAAAGCAAATGCTAACCCAAGAGTTAATAAAAACATTACCATTTTTTTAAACATTACAATTACCCCCTCATATCTTTTTAATTTTTACCAAAAACCTACATTTTTGAAGCAAAATAAGCGACTTTATCTCCCGTTGTTACTGATTGATTGCCAGCTAACGGATACGCAATAATCGTTCCATCAACAGGAGAATACATTTCATCAACAATCTCTCCAAAAGGATTACAAACCTTTGCAAAAACTTCACCCTTTTGAACAGTTTGTCCTATAGATTTTTTAAAGTAGACAAATCCACCTTTGTTCGCATAATAAGCGGTATATAACAAAGGCTCACTGTATGGCAGCGTATTTGGGAGTTCTTCAATTACCCCCTCCATCATGCCAAGATGCTTCATCACATTTTTCGTGCCAATTACTCCTATTTCTGCTGACTGATCAAAACGGCGTGAAAAAACTAATTCTGGAGTTATTGCAGGTTTACCAATAGAAGATAGATGTCCGCTAAAGGTGCCTGGAATTTCAAAAGCAGGTGTTACCGTTATGGCACCAAATGCTTTTGCTAGATTCATTGAAGCTTCTTTAACTTGATGATCTCCTCCTGCGTCCACAATCGTAAATACTTCTGAAGGAGGGTTACATGAGTGAAAATCAACAACATAGTCGGCATATGGTACTATTCCTTCCGATATGATGTTAGCGATTCGTTGACTAAGAGTTCCATTCGCATTTCCTGGAAAGACTCTATTTAAATCGTTAGAATCTTGTGGTGTAAATCGACTAGCTGCGCGAAGGGCTAATGGGTTAACGATTGGAACTGCAATAATTCTCCCTCGCAATTCATTAAACTTTATTTCTTCATATAAGAGCCGTCGAATAACATCATAGCCGCCAATCTCAATCCCGTGCAGCAGTCCAGTAAGCAGTAAAGTTGGCCCCGCTTCCCTGCCATTGCCGATTATCACAGGCATATCGATATTTGCAGCATCCGGTAAGCTTCCGATTGTGATTCGGGTTTCAAGCACCTCCCCTTTATGAAGATCTAACTCTAACTCATCTAAACTCTCAATTACTCTCATCTCGATTTACATCTCTCCCCTTTGGTAAATTTTTTTATAATAATTGACTCAAACAACATGCATTTGATGTCTTACTACCTGATTTGTCTTTACCTTGGGTCTAATGCATCACGCAATCCATCTCCAAAAAGGTTCGCACACATAGCGACAAGCATCAACATGATACCTGGGTAAATGGCAATCCACCATGCATCTGTCATATACTCTCTTCCATCAGCAAGCATCGCACCCCATGTTGGTTCACTAACTGGGACCCCGAGACCTAAAAAGCTAAGTGAAGATTCAGCAATAATTAACGTTGCTACCTGAAAACTTGCGACTACAATAAACGGTGATATGATATTAGGCAGTATATGACGGAATAAAATTTCAATCTGTGAGGTTCCAGCTGCCTTTGCAGCTTCAACATATTCTAAATATTTTACGGATAGCACTGAACTCCGAACCACTTTTGCATACGATATCCAACTTGTAACTGATAAAACGAGAACAACATTCATGATACTTGAACCAAGAATGGCTACCATTGTAAGGGCGAGTAATAAGAATGGAAATGCTAATTGCATATCTACTAAGCGCATTAGCACACTGTCTACCCATCCTCCTGAATAGCCCGAAACCAAACCAACAATCAACCCAATTGCACCACCAATTGCTACAGCTCCGACTGCTACCATAATCGATATACGCGAACCATAAATGATACGGCTTAATACGTCACGCCCCAATTGATCCGTGCCTAACCAGTGTTTTGCTCCTTCAGCATTTGTTGATCCAGGGGGTAAGAGTCTTCTCGAAATATCTTGAGCCGTCGGATCCATTGGAACTAGTAACGGTGCTAAAATAGCAATTATGATTACAACAAGTAGAAAAAACATTCCAAAAACTGCCGTTTTTCTTCGACTAAGTTGTTTCAAAAAGGCAATCATGTGGACACTCCCTTCCTATGAATCTACGACAATACGACGATCAATTAATGCGTAAATAATGTCTACTAGAAGATTAATAACTACAAACACTACTGCTGACACAATAACAAGAGACTGAATCATCGGATAATCCCGGAATTGAATCGATTGAACGGTTAAAAATCCTAAGCCAGGCCACGAGAAAATGAACTCGGTAATAATTGCGCCGCCCAATAATTGTCCTGTTTGAAGACCAATCATTGTAATCGTTGGGATTAGTGCATTTTTAAAGACATGTTTGAAAAGAACAAATCGTTCAGGTAAACCTTTTGCATGTGCTGTTCGAACGTAATCATTCGTAAGAACATCTAGCGTACTAGATCTCATTAACCTCGCAATTAATGCAAGTTGATAAACGGCTAGGGTAAAGGCTGGTAAGATTACATGACTAGGTGTTCCATATCCAGAAGTAGGAAGTAAATTCATATTTACCGCTACATATAAAATGAGCATCATACCTAACCAATAGCTTGGTACCGATTGGCCTAACAATGCTAGGACACTAACAATGTGGTCTGCAAAAGAATTCTTCTTAACTGCAGCAATCATCCCAAGTGGGATCGCTAACACAATTGCAATAAACATTGCCCAAAAAACTAAAATCCCTGTTGCTGGTAAATGATCTAAGATTAACTGAATTGATGGCAACCCCCTGCTTAATGAATCACCAAAATCAAGGTGAAGCATCTGTTTCACGTAATCAATGTACTGTACCCATATAGGGAGGTTTAATCCCATGTCTTCACGCATTTGCTCAATCTCAGCTTCAGTTGCATTTTCTGATAACATCAACATGGCTGGGTCACCTGGAATGATACGTAATAATACAAAGGCAATGGCTGATGCCCCAATTAGGACGAGTATTGATGTCAGCAATCTGCGAATAATAAATTTCCCCAAAGTAACACCTCCAAATTTTTAATAAAAAATACTTTACTCCCCCCTTTCACTAAGAAACAAATTGTGAACTACAATTAGTAGTTTTTTAATTCTTGAATTGTAAATGACTATGTTTTTAGTAGATTCATAGTCCACAAAAACGGTTAATATAATTAATAAATAATTAATCATAAATCCATAATTATTTACCTATATTTAATCTTTGAATATTCTAAATTTTTATTGTTTACTATGTTACAGGACATTCTCTCTAGATTCAATAGTTTTTTATTAATTTATAGTTAATTTTTTAATATTTCTAAACAACATTTATCTAACGAGATTAGATATAACTTACTTTTAAAAATTATGTTAATTAATATGGTTACGACAGGTATTTTATATAATAGAGAAGGTAGTAATCAGGGGTGCATAGGAAAGCCCATGAACGAAAACCCCGATATCATACCGGGGATCGTTCATTTGAAGTATTTTTAATAATTGGAGGTGTGACAGCCCATAAGGTTACCACTTCTGAGTCACTTTTATTCTCCCATCCATGCGGGATATATCCAGGAAAATATACGCTATCACCCTCATTAACTTCATACTCTTCCTCACCTAGAGACAGGGTTAACGTTCCTTTCAGGATGTAGCCAACCTCTTCGGCATTATTTACATAGGGCTTGTCACTTTTTCCTCCAGGTTCAATCACGATCATATGCATTTCAATATTTCGATTATTATTCGTTGGCGTAAGTAAAAATAGTTCCGTCTTTTCACTTGAACTATTTAATTTGATTCGTCTATTTTTTCTTAAGATAAATTCTTCTTCTGAATCACCTGTATCCTCCTCAAAAAAACTGATTAAAGGTACATTCATAATCGTCGCTATCTTTTTAAGACTATTAATGGAAGGGTTTGCGACATTTCGTTCTATCTGACTAATGAAACTCGGAGTACATCCGGATTCCTCAGCTAACTGTCGCACAGATAAATTCATACTCTTTCGTATAGTTCTGATTTTTGATCCAATATCCATAACGATTTCCTCCCACGTTTAGTCTAACGGATAATGACATGCAACAAATTGACCATTCTCTAACTGTCTTAGTTCTGGTTTAATTGCTTTACATTCATCCGTTGCAATCGGGCACCGAGGGTGAAATGGACAACCTGACGGAGGGTTAATCGGGCTTGGTAGTTCTCCTTTCAAAATGATACGTTCCCGTTTTCTTTGAAGAAAAGGGTTTGCTACTGGTATTGAGGATAATAATGCTTGTGAATATGGATGTCTTGGTTGTCTAAAAAAGTCATCCCTTTCTTGAATCTCAACAATACTTCCCAAATACATAACAGCAATTCGATCACTAATATGATGTACAACACTAAGGTCATGAGAAATAAATAGATATGTCATCTCTAACTTTTCTTTTAAATCTGTAAGTAAGTTTAGAATCTGAGCCTGAACAGATACATCTAATGCAGATACAGGCTCATCACAAACAACAAATTTTGGATGCAGCGCAATTGCACGGCCAATCCCAAGTCTCTGCCTTTGCCCGCCAGAAAACTCATGTGGATATCTATTGATATAATTGGAATTTAGTCCAACTAGCTCCATATTTTCACGAATGACATCATCTAAAAAGGGAATACCGTGTACTTTATATGGCTTTGAAAGAATTTCCCTAACAGTAAAACGCGGATTAAGAGACGCATAAGGATCCTGAAAAATCATTTGAAAGTCTCTTCTTAGAGTCCGTAATTGATTTTCTTTCAAATTTGTAATATCTTGTCCCATAAATTTTAATATTCCAGAAGTCGGGTCATGCAGGCGTAAGACGACCCGCCCTAACGTTGACTTCCCACAACCGCTTTCACCAACAAGTCCTAATACTTCTCCTTTTTTTATCTCGAGTGTTACGTTGTTAACAGCACGTGTTACTCGTCTGGTCTTAAATAAGTTGTTCCCCTCGACAAAATCCTTTGAAACCTGATCTAACTGAATAATCGTTTCTTGCTCCCTTTCAGGGTGTACTGCATTAATCATATACTTTTACCCCCTCAAGAGTTAATTCGTCGGCATACCAGCATGCGACTTCATGTCCAGATGCAATTTCTGTAAGCGGCGGTCTTTGGGCTCTACATTTATCTGTTGCATATGGGCACCTAGGATGAAATTTACATCCGCTTGGCATTTCATTTAACAGCGGAATTGAGCCCTCTGTCACATTGAGATGGTTAACCTTCTCATCCATTTTTGGAATAGAAGACAACAATCCCTCTGTGTACGGATGACCTGGGTTTTTAAATAACGAAAATACGTTTGTTGCTTCAACAATGCTTCCCGCATACATAACGATGACTCGGTCCGCCATCTCAGCAACAACACCAAGGTCATGTGTGATTAAAACAATCGCAGTTCCAAATGTGTCCCTTAAGTCTTTCATTAATTCTAGTATTTGTGCTTGAATCGTTACATCTAGCGCAGTGGTAGGTTCATCGGCAATTAATAACTTCGGGTTACATGCCAGAGCCATCGCAATCATAACGCGCTGTCTCATCCCACCAGACAATTGATGCGGATACAGTTTGGCTCTCACTTCAGGTTGTGAAATTCCAACCTTACGCAGCATCTCAACCGCTTCCTTTAATGCCTCTGATTTACTTAGTTTACTATGGTTAAGCAGAACCTCTGCTACCTGGGCACCAATTTGAAAAACTGGATTTAAGGAAGTCATTGGTTCCTGAAAGATCATCGAAATGTCTTTTCCTCTTACCTTGATCATTTCTTTATTTGAGTACTCTAATAGATTTTTTCCTTCTAATTTAATCTCCCCTGTTGAAGGAACTCCAGGAGGGGAAGGAACAAGACCCATGATCGAAAGGGCTGTAATACTTTTCCCACAGCCACTCTCCCCTACAATACAAACTGTTTCACCCTTGTTCACATGGAATGAGATTTCGTCTACAGCCGAGAATTTACTTTTTTCTATTTCAAATTGTGTAGTTAAATTGGTAACTTCTAATATAGGGGCAACCATTGCTACCACCGCCTCCCAAATTTCATTTTTCTTTATTCCTTTTTGTTATGCTTACTCTGCAAACACTTCCCGTTTTTCAATTACGATTGATTCCGCAACTAAATCACCAGAATCGCACGGCCAAAATGGAAGTCGAATAGCTGCAATATACGCGTTGTCTGTTGGGTTAACAACATTCTCGACAACATCCCCAAATAGGTTTGTAATTTGTCCAATAAGGTCTCCCTCATTTAAGACATCGCCTACCTTACATGCAGGTATGAAAAGTCCACCTTCTTTGTTGAACAAGAAGTTTCCATCCTCGATAACGGTGTATTGATCAAGAACAGGTGTATCTCCCTCAAGCATGCCAATTGCTTTCATTACGTTTTCCATCGAAGAAGTATATTCTTGAATATGCTGTTCAGTTACATTTCCACCGCCCACTTCAACAGTAAGTGAAGGAATTCCCTTGTTTACGATTTGCGCCACAACCGCACCAAGTAAACCAGCTTCACCTTTGATTTTCCAAATTACTTCCACGCCAATATGTTTACATAGTCGTTTTGACTCTTTTGCTGCTTCAGATTGATCATCTACATAAATCGCATAAAAAGGTACTTCTGCACCGATTCCGCCACTGTGTAAATCAATAAAGTAATCTGCCGTTTTTGAAATTTCTTCAACAAGTACATGTGCTAATTGATGGCTATATGTTCCATTAGGTGATCCTGGGAAAATACGGTTTAAATTTTCACCATCTAATGAAGATGTCCGTGATTTTGCACGGTAACTCGGAATGTTGACGACAGGAAGTGCAACAACAGTTCCTTTTAATGTCTCTAAATTTAAAGAGTTTACCAGTTGAATAATACTTGCAGAACCGCCATACTCTTCTCCATGAACAGCTGCTTGAAGCCAGGTTGTTGGACCTTCTTGCTTACCTGTTGCAATCATAACAGGAAGTGAAATCGGACTTGCATCCGAATAGCTCCCTACCTTAAAAAATCCTTTTTGAACCGTACCTTTTACTCCTTCAACTTCTCCAACTCTTACCATTAATTTGTTCCTCCTCTAGTAATCTATTATTTTTGTCTTGGGTCTAAGGCATCTCGCAAGCCATCCCCAATAAAATTAATTGATATAACCGCTAAAATAATACATAAACTTGGATACACCCATAACCAAGGCATATTTGTTAATACGGTAATCGATTGTGCATCCATCAACATATTCCCCCAGCTAGCATCTGGAGGCTGTACTCCTAAACCTAAAAAAGATAGCCCTGCTTCAAGTAGGATTGCATTTGCAATTCCGAACGTTCCGGCAACAATAACCGGAGCCAGCACATTAGGAATAAGCTGCGTAAAAATAATCGAAAGAGGCTTTTCACCAATTGAACGAGCTGCCTCCACAAATTCTTGCTCTCTCAAAGATAAGATTTGCCCCCTCACAATTCTCGCAACCTCAGGCCACATTACGAGTCCAATCACGAGGATGATGTTATAAATACTATTTCCAGCGATAGCAACCATAACAATTACTAATGGAAGCACTGGAAATGATATCATAGCATCTGCAAAGCGCATAATAATCGTATCGATAATCCCACGGAAATAACCAGCAATTGCTCCAAGTACAATCCCGATACCTAGGTACAAAATAACAGCAGCGATTCCAACCGTTAGTGATACTCTCGAAGCATGAATAATACGACTCAATACATCCCGTCCGATTGAATCAGTTCCAAGCAGGTGTTCCTTGCTCGGTGGTTGTTCAAAAGCCATTGGGTCTATCATATTCGGATCATATGGTGCAATAAAATCTGCCAAGATCGCAGTCAAAATGAAAATCAGCATGATAATACAACCAACTAGACTTAGTCGGTGACGCCTAAATTTTGAAAAAACAAGGCCCCATTCGCTTTTGGACTTAGACTTTTGTTTTTGTATCACATCATCAGGAGTTCCCTGTGGGGTGATTGACTTTTGTGTCTCACTCATAAGGTCACCTCAACTTTACTTTTGGGTCAACGAGACTATATAAAATATCTGCTAGTAAGCTTCCTACTACAACTAAGAAGGAAGTAATAAGAATTAAGGCCATTAAAACCGGATAGTCCCTTGAAAATACAGAGTCTACCATAAGCTTTCCCACTCCAGGCCATGAAAAGATTTGTTCGGTTATTACCGCACCGCCAAATAAGGTCGGAATGGAAAGTCCAAGAAGGGTAATAATTGGAATGAGTCCGTTACGAAGAGCATGTACGAAAATTACCTTCCTCTCTTTTGACCCCTTTGCTCTTGCAGTTCGTATATAATCTTGCTTAATAATTTCTAACATACTTGATCTCATATACCGCGTATAAACGGCAGCCCCGTTCAAGCCTAGTACAGTCATTGGCAATACTAAGTGCTTGGCAGTGTCTAAAAAGCTCGGCTCAACCCCTGGCGTTCCCATCATTCCGGTTGGGAACATGCCTAATTTAACGGCGAAAATATAAATAAAGGAAAGACCTAGAAAGAACGTAGGAATAGAAACTCCTGCGAGGGTTAAAAAGGTCAAAGAATAGTCCCATGTTGAGTATTGCTTTGTAGCTGACAAAACACCAACAGGGATCGCAATTAACAAACTTAGGATTAGTGAAACTCCCATCAACAGCAATGTCGCTGGAACCCTATCCATAATTAACTCCGTTACAGGAGCTCCTTTTGAAAATGAATAGCCCAAGTTACCTGTTACAATTTCTTTTAACCAGTTTGCATATTGAATATATAGCGGATCATTTAAGCCAAGCTGCTCCTTCTTCTTCTCGAGCTCAGATCCTGTAATGGTTGTATCAATCATCATGTCAACCGGGTTTCCTGGCATCAGGTTTACGAGTAAAAACGCAATGATGCTTATTAAGAATAACAATGGGATCGCCGCAAGTATTCTTTTTACGATAAATAACAGCATATGTTCACCAACTTTACTATAAGTTAACCTCCATACGCCTTAATAATGGGCATATGGAGGAAAATTATTCTTATTCGTTGAAACTCCAGTCATAAATATTCCATTCAATACCAACTTGGTTTGGTACTGCATTTTTCAGTTCCTTGCTTACAGCTCCGATTGATTGCTCGTAATATAGGTAGATGTACGGCAATTCATCTGCAACAATTGATTGGACCTCGTCATAGATTTCTTTTCTACGTTCTTGGTCTGTTTCAATTGCTCCTGCTTCTAACAATTCATCTAGGTGAGAATCTGTAAAGCTGGCAGTATTCCATCCTGCTGGACGAAATTGAGATGAGTGGAAGAATGGATAGATATTAGAATCTGGGTCAACCATTCCAGTTGATGTTCCTAATAACGCCATATCCAATTCTTGTTTTTCCATAAGTTCCATTAATGTTGGGAAGTCCATGTATTCCAGTTCCACTTTCATACCAATTGCTTGTAAATATTGTTGGATAAGTGGTGCAGAACGTTCCCTAATAATATTTCCTTTTGGAACAGATAATGTTACTGTGCGATTGAAATCCCAACCTGCTTCTTCCAGTAATTGCTTTGCTTTTTCAGGGTCATGATCATAGCTTGGTAAGTCATCATTGAACCAAGGTGATTCTTCTGCAATTGGACCGTAAGCTACTTTTCCTTTACCTTGAAGAAGCTGCTCAACAATTGCCACTCGATCGATACCATGCATAATCGCTTGACGAACTCGCTTGTCGCTTAAATAGTCTTTCGTTGTATTAACTGTCATTGTTTGATAAGACATTGTGTCAAACACTGTTACTTCTACATTATCAAGCTCTTGGATTTTTTGGTGGTCAGAGATGTTAATTGTTCCAATACCAGTTCGAGTTGTTGCATGAATTTCACCAGCTTCAAATGCAGCTAATGCTAAATCTGGTGTCATGATACGAAGAATTAATTTCTTAAATTCAGGTGCACCTAAGAAATAGTTTTCATTCGCATCGTACTCCACATATTGGTCTGTCGCATATTTTACGAACTTAACTGGGCCTGTACCAACAGGATTTTTCGAAAAATCAGCAGTAGCTATATCTGCGACATTTACATTTTCAAAAGCATGTTCCGGTAAAATCCACAGACCTTTACCAACAGCTTCAAGGAATGGTGCATACGGAGTGTTAAGTGTAATCTTGATGGTATGTTCATCGACAACTTCAATCCCTGGAACATCATCAGCTTTACCATCCTTGTAATCTTGAGCACCCTTAACTAATGCCAAGCTCACATATCCAGTACCTGTCCATTCCGGGTCCATAATTGATTTGAGCGTAAACGCAACATCATCAGCTGTAAACGGCTCTCCATCATGCCATGTTGCATTTTCATCTAAAATAATTGTGTATTCTAGACCGTCATCAGATACTTTATAATCTTTTGCAAGACCCGGGATGAAGTTATATTCTGGGTCATAGTCTAATAATGTATCTAGAACAAGCTCCCCGCCAGCATACTTTCCGTAGTTCCCTTGTGAGAAATATGGGTTAAATGTATCAGGAGCACTCCACATTACAATACTAACTGTATCTTGAGTTTGTTTCGGCGCTTCAGTGTTTTCATTTTTTGTTTCATTTTCATTTGAATTGGTGTTCGTACTATTTGAGCTGTCATTTGAACACGCAACAATTGCAAACAAAAACAAGAAAGCAATAACGGATAATAATGTTTTCTTCATACCCTTTCACCTCATGACTTAGAATAATGCTCTAGGAATAGAACACACGACTTTTCTAAATTTTTCATTCCTTCAACAGTTGCATATTCGTTTGGACTATGCTGTCTAGCACCGTGACCAAGTCCGCCAAATGCAAATGGCAGGCCTAATTTTGATTGGAATAAAGAGAATGGTGCTGAACCAGCCATTGAAATCCAAGGCTCATAATCAAACCCTAAATCTGTAAAGCTCTGTAATAATGCTTTCATTGCAGGCTCTTCAGTAGAAGTGCGTGCCCAGTTATACGCATTTACAGCTTCGATTTCGATGTTATCAAACCCATGTTTTTCGAAATGCTTCTTTACTTGTTCTAATATCTTTTCAGGGTCCATATTCGGTACGAGTCGTATGTCAAGCTTTGCTTTTGCCATATGTGGAAGAAGTGTTTTCGTTCCATCGCCATGGTGTCCACTCACCATTCCATTAATATTAAGCTCTGGAGAGTAGAAATAGCGTTTCAATAGCTCTTTACCCGTTAAACCAAATTTAAATTTCCTAACATCCTCACGTTTTAAAATTGCTTTTTCGTCAAAGGTTTCAAGCATTTTATCAATGATTTCCTCATCACCAAGCCATGGCTCTGCAACATCATCGTAAAAGCCTTCTATTAATACCTTTTCATCACGATCCTTCAATGATGCTAGTGCATGTACTAGGTGCCAGGCTGGGTTTTCCATCCAAACTGCATTGGAACCATGGATTCCACGAGTTGTTGGTGCTCCCCAATCACCACCCTTAACTGTTAGTTCAACGTGAACAATACCTTTCGACCCTAAGAAAAGCTCTACTTTTCCTTCCGGATCCTGTGAAAAATGTGGGAAGAATACGGCATCACACTTTGCAAATTCATCTTTTAACTCATCAAGGGCTTTTGGTAAATTGACACTACCTAATTCTTCTTCTCCCTCAAGACAGAACATGAGGTTTGAACTGACCTAGCCAAATGAGACATATATAAAACACCTATCCATATTAAATTTAACACTTTTTCATTAATTT
>NZ_JBPFDQ010000108.1:0-16631 GCF_059415045.1 Ferdinandcohnia sp. SAFN-114
TCAAATTAATGAAAAAGTGTTAAATTTAATATGGATAGGTGTTTTATATATGTCTCATTTGGCTAGGTCAGTTCACACCTGTAATTTCTTATCCAAATGAACAACACGAGCACATTGAAAAAACATTACTTGCTGATTACGCTTTTGAATATGGAATTAATCATACGGCAATCCTTCTCGGATATGGCATGCTATTTAACCATTCCTATGAACCTAATGCCATTTATGATATAAACTTCGATAATCACACATTTGATTTCTATGCGTACAAAGACATAAAAGCAGGCGAAGAAATCCTAATCAACTACAACGGCGAAGTCGACGACAACACAAAACTTTGGTTCAATGAAGAATAATGGGACACAGGGACAGGTCCCTCGTCCCAGACATTAATTTCCAATTTAGTGGTTGTAGAGGACAAAACAAAAGTTAAATCAATATCACTTTAGAAGCAGTGTATTTCAATTTAGAAAATACACTGCTTTTTGCATTTCAAAAGTCCTTTAGTAATTTTGATGTTTTAGGAAAAAATATGAATACAAATTACAGGAGGTGTACAACATGAGCGAAGTCTATCGAGATAAGATAGTTGTGAAAGATGAGAATGGAGATGAAAAAGAATTTTCGATTGAGGCATTATTTGATATGAAGGAGAAAACATATGCATTGTTACACTCTTTACAGGATCAAAACAATACATTCGTGATGCAGGTTGAGAATACGGAAGATGGTCAGTATTTGACAGGAATCAAAAATCCATCTGAACGTGACATGGTGCTAGATGCCTACGAGATAGCTGTCGATGCAAATCCAGCGGAGTAAGCGATGGAAGAAAAGATTATTAATGTGATTGATCCACAAATGAATAGACAAATTGAGGAAGAAATTAAAGGTTTAACATTCACAAAAAACTTTCGATCTCCTTCGGCAGAGGAATGGTATGTTTTTTTACCAAGCTATAAGGACCCGACGACTGGCGGTGCAGCTGGTAAGGTTATTATCCACTATAACCTATATGATACAAAGGAAATATTCATAAATACCACAATAATATTTGACGACCCTGCCCTGCATAAGGAATCACTTCATCAGCTTGTTTATGTCATTTCGGATGAACTGGTAAATCGTTTAGTTGGTTATGCTGATACACTTCTCTCTGTTCATTCAGGTGAGAATTCGTATCAAGCAGAATACAAAAACTGAGGGGTTATGATGGTAGATAAAATAATTCAATCGATCCAACAACACTCAATTCCGTTAACTAATTTTAAAGATGACCTTGACCCACTAATTTCTGCAATCACAAATCAAAAATATATATTGTTAGGTGAGTCCTCACATGGTACGTCTGAATTTTATCAAATACGTGCGGAAATCACTAAAAGATTAATCCTTGAAAAAGATTTTACTTTTATAGCAGTGGAAGGCGATTGGCCAGCTTGCCAACAGGTGAATAGCTATATTAAAGGATACTCAAATGAATATAAAAATGCCCTAGATGTTCTAGCTTCGTTTAAACGTTGGCCAACCTGGATGTGGGCAAATGAAGAATTAATTGATCTGATTGAATGGTTAAAAGAATTTAACCAAGAAAAACCGAATGAAAAAAAGGTTGGTTTTTATGGAATTGATATTTATAGTTTATGGGAATCAATGGATGAGATACTAAAGTATTTAGAAAAAAGAAACTCTCTAAATCTTGAGGTCGCGAGAAAAGCCTTCGCCTGTTTTGAACCCTTTCATCGGGAAGCGGAAAAGTATGCTTTGTCTTCTGCATTTTATCAAGAAGGATGTCATGAAGAGGTCACAAGGCTTTTGATGGAAATAATAGCGAACAAACATGTTTACCAAGATTCACGGGAAAGCAGTTTAAATGTAGAAGTAAACGCACTTATTACGGCTAATGCTGAAAATTATTATACAACGATGATTACGAACGATAATGAATCGTGGAATATTAGAGATCGCCACATGGTTGAAGTTATACAAAGAATTGATTCCTTTTATAATCATCTTTCTAAAGGGATCATTTGGGAGCATAATACACATGTCGGTGATGCAAGAGCAACTGATATGGCCAATGAAGGCTTGGTCAATGTAGGACAATTAATAAGGGAAGAAATAGGTTCTGAAAATGTGTTTATCGTCGGTTTCGGTACACATCATGGAACGGTTATCGCAGCTAGCGAATGGGGTGTGGATTTTGAAAGAATGAATACCCCTCCCGCAGTTGTTGGCAGCTGGGAAGATCTCTTGTATAAGGCGGGAGAATTCGATAAGCTTCTTATTTTTACTGAGAAAAATAAAAATATATTTAAAAAAGAACTTGGGCACCGTGCAATTGGCGTTGTCTATAATCCGCAGTATGAGCATTATGGTAACTACGTCCCATCAGTAATATCTGAGCGGTATGATGCGTTTGTCTTTATAAATAACACAAAAGCATTAACACCATTAGAAGTAACAGGTATTTTAATTTAAACCAATACTACGATTAGCCGATGACCCCTTAACCAGGGGGGTATCGGCTATTTATTTTAAACTTCCCTTTAAAATATGACTAGAAAACTTATTTGTTATTTTTTACAAAAAAATAGTAGAAAAATACATTTTCAAAGTGTAAAATAAAAAAGCAAAAATTAGTTAGTCAAACTATTCAACATTCACATCCATTCTTAAAACAGGAGGGAACCAAGAACAATCATTATTTCTGTTTACTATCAATCTATTTATTTTAAAAAATCTAAATTTCAGTAGAGGTTGATGAAAGATGACAATGGATGCTACAGACTTACCAACAAAAGAGCCAACCATTTTTAATCATATTGGCAATAAAATCATAACAGAAGACCGAGTGATTAAGATAATTGCTAGGTTGGAAGAGCCCTTAATCGTGATTTTAGGTAATGTATTAAGTGATGAAGAATGTGATGAGTTAATTAGCTTGTCAAAGGATAAAATACATCGTTCAAAAATTAGTAATGCACGCGTAGATAATATGAGAACGAGTAGTAGTACGTTCTTAGAAGAAAGTGAAAATATAATAGTTAGTAGAATTGAAAAAAGAATCTCTCAGATTATGAATATACCAACTGAACACGGAGAAGGTCTTCAAATTCTTAATTATCAAATTGGGCAAGAATATAAAGCTCATTTTGACTTTTTTACATCCACTAACAAGGTGATCAACAACCCCAGAATCAGTACTATGGTGATGTATTTAAGCGATGTGGAGCATGGTGGGGAAACGTATTTTCCTAAACTTAATTTTTCAGTATCTCCTCAAAAGGGGATGGCTGTGTACTTTGAATACTTTTATAATGACCAGGACTTAAATGAGCAAACCTTACATGGTGGGGCGCCGGTTATTGTCGGTGACAAATGGGCTGCAACACAATGGATGAGAAGAAAAAGAATTAAATAGTGATACAATAGTAAACAAAAAGCACGGGCGATACTTCAAGTAGGAGATCGCTCTTTCTTTCTAAGGGGAGAGATGAAATGGCTTTATTAAATGTAAAATATCATTCAGAAATACTAGGCATGCCTGTCGAAATGACCGTATTATTGCCCCAGACAGTTACTGAAAATAGTCAATCCTTTCCAACTCTCTATCTATTACATGAGATGGGGGATGGTCACACCTCATGGCTACGAAAAACAAGCCTTGAAAGATATGTAGATGATCTTTCACTTGCTGTTGTCATGCCAGCGGGCCATACAAGCTACTACACAGATATGTACCATGGAAAACCGTATTTTACCTTTATCACCGAGGAATTGCCAGTGCTTTGCGAAAATATGTTTCCGCTTTCTCAAACTAGAGACGAACGTTTTATTGCCGGAAATGGGATTGGGGGCTATGGAGCATTAAAAGCAGGATTATCTGCTTTAGATACTTTTAGTGTCGCAGCTGCTTTTTCAAGTCCAATAAACGTAGTAGGGATTGCGAACCGCTTAGAAAAGCATAAGGCAATAGATATATTTGGCCAAGTTGACGAACTAAGTAACAGTATTGAAAATTTATACAAAGCAGCAGAGTCTTTACAAAATTTAAATAAACCACTATCGGATATTTATTTATCGTGTAATGAAGAACATCATTTATTGGAAGAAAACGAATCCTTCAATACATATCTAAAAAATCTCGGAGTGAAGACAACATTTGAAAAAACAGTTGGTGAACATACTGATTGGAAACAATGGGATCATGCGGTAGAAAAATTTATTTCATGGTTAACCGCAAAGAACCCAGTCTTACGAAGAGGGGGGAAATGATTGTGGCACTAATTGAAACCTGTGTATATTCTGAAGTGCTTGGGATGGAAGTTACATTAAATGTCATTCTTCCACAGGAAAGGCAACCGTTTCAGAAAGAAGAAAAACTTAAAGTACTATGGCTCTTACACGGTGGGTCTGGTGATGCATTTGCTTGGCTTCGGATGAGTAATATTGAAAAATATGCAATGAAATTTGGAATTGCTGTCATTATGCCAGGAGGAATGAATTCATGCTTTACAGACATGGAACATGGTGGGCAATTTTTTACCTATATGACAGAAGAACTTCCAGGTCTTATCCGTCATTTGTTTCCTCGCTTGTCTAAGGAACGCGAAGATCACTACATATCAGGCTTTTCGAATGGTGGGTATGGCTGTTTACGGATTGGTTTAGCACGACCAGACCTTTATGCTGCTATCGGCGCTTTCTCAGCTGGAAATAAGGCTGATGTTCCATTTAGTAATGATGGTTCTAAGAAAGCAAAAGGACGAATCGAGGTTTTTGGTGACGCTGATATAAAAAATACAGACCATGATCTTGAATATCTTGCGATTGAAGCGGCGAAATCAAATCAGGTTCTTCCTAAAATCTATCATGCATGTGGTAGTGAAGATCCTTGGTTAGATTTAAACGATAAGGTACGCGACTTTTTTCATGAACTGAGCCATTCTTATGACTACTCCTACCATGTAGCTGACGGTTATGGTCATACCTGGGAATTCTGGGATATGGAAATTCAACGCTTTCTAGAAACACTTTCTCTTAAACAAGACGACACGAGATTTATTGGAATATAACTAAAAAGAAGGCCTGCATTTGTTATGCAGGCCTTGTGAGTTATTATTTCTTTTTATATGCAGCCGTAAATTCTTCCATGATTTTGTCTCCGCCTTGCTTCACCCATTCATTGACTGCAGCTTCAAAACCAGCTTTATCAAGCTGCCCAATGATATATTGATAGGTAGCGTCATCAATGATTTTTTGCAACGCTAAGCTTTTTTCATTGAATGTAGGGGAGTGCAGTCCGACTGTTGGGTCAGGAATTAAATATTGTTCATTGTCAATGAATAGTTCTTCAGCTTTTCCCATTGGCTCGTAATCATATTTTGCTTTTAAACGACCATTTGTTTCCTCTTCAGCTATTTTTAGTGTTTGTAATGGACGAACTTCTTTATCATATATCTGCTGGTCTTTAATGACTACTTCGCCATTTTCAACAGTGTAATGTTCGCCTTCAATACCCCAATAAACTAAATTAGATCCTTCGGGAGTCATAAGGAAATCATAGAAACTTAGTATCTTTTTTAACTCTTCTTCTGTTTTAACAGAGGATTTCGGGAATAATATACCATTTCCATATCCAGGTAGGGACCAAACTGTAAATTTTCCATCTGGACCAGCAACCTGATTGTGTACATCGAACTCAGCATTAGGGTTAATTGCCACCGCATCTAAATAAAGCGATTCAACATCACCCATTGATCCAACATATACGCCTGCTTTACCGCTTTTAAGTAAGCCTTGTTGATCCGCCTTACTTGTAACTGGGAAATCCTTGTTTATGTAACCTTTTTCATGTAAGTCTCTAAAGAAATCAAGTGTTTTCATATATTCAGGGAACATAAATTCTGGTTTGATTTCTCCGTTATCTACACCAAAGTTGGTAGGAGTATGGAACCAAGAAGCAACCGTTTTGAATGCTCCAAAAATTAATTCATTTCGATCTGTTAACCCAATTGTATCGTCTTTTCCGTTCCCATCAGGGTCTTCTTCCGTAAAGGCACGCAGCATTTCATAGAATTCATCGATATTTTTTGGAGCCGATAATCCAAGCTTTTCAGCCCAATCCTTCCTATATATCATGCCTTGTCGAGAGAGAGGTTTTCCTTCATAAACCATATAAAGCTTTCCATCAACTTTTGTATTTTCAAGAATATCTTTTTTCATTTTACTCAAGTTTTCAAATTCATCTAAGTATGGCCCAATTTCCCAAAATTGACCATCTTGAATCGCTTCATGATATTGAGTAAGCATGTCTAAGTCTAAAACAACGGAGTCAGGGAATGAACCAGATCCAAATAAGGCATTTACTTTTTCCTTATAATTATTATAAGGCACAAATTGAAAATCAAGTTTCATGTCTGTTTTTTCTTCGAGGATGTTAATAATCTTTTTGTTAGGGACTTCAGGTGAGTGGAGTTTAACCATAGCTGATAGTGTAAATTCTTCGTTAGAATCTTTTGAAGCGCTTTCACCAGCACAAGCAGTTAGTGAACCAATTCCTAATGTAGCGGCACAAAGAAGAGAAAAAACTTTTCCGGGCTTTTTCATTACATCAACCTCCTACGTTTGAGTGATATTTGATATATCATGTTTTTTATCATAATGGATGATGGACGATTAGTAAATAGCTTTTTGAGAATTTTTTAACTTTTTAAAATTATCGGTGGAATGCTCTTAGCCACAATCCTTTGGTGTCAAGGATTGGACAACATTTTACGTACTTAAAATCCTAGTTTCACCGTGTTGACAACGATTACATATTCGATTTAAATAATAAGAAATATGATATATCTTCTAGAAGAAGATTACATAAAATTGGAGGGAAATCGGAATGACATATTCATTAGTTGAAAAGCTAAAACAGGATTATATGAAGCAGGAAGGCAAATGGTTTACGCATCGTTGGCATTACATTGAATCATGCATTTTAAAAGCTTATCTAGATAGCTATGAGCTAACAGGTAATGAGCGTGAGTATCAATTTGCAAAGGATTTTATTGACAGACTTTATAATGATGGGGGAGAAATTGAACAGATTGATACCCAATACTACAATATTGATCAAATTCGTATGGCAAACGTTTTATTTACCCTCTTTAATAGAGAAGGAGATTTAAAGTATAAAAGGGTTTTAGATACATTGTATACACAGTTACAAACGTATCCTCGTACAAAAAGCGGGAACTTTTGGCATAAAACGAATTATGAAAATCAAATTTGGCTAGATGGGCTTTATATGGGGCAGCCATTTTATGTGAGATATATCAAGGAGTTTCATGAAGAGAAAGATTTCTCTGATACAATCAAACAATTCAAAAACGTCCGCAAGTATTTATTTGATGATCAAACGAATCTATACGTTCATGCCTATGATGAGAGTCGTAGTATGTTTTGGTGTAATAAAGAAACGGGCCACTCACCACATGTTTGGAGCAGGGCGGTTGGTTGGTATGTAATGGCATTAGTGGATGTACTAGAACTTATAGAAGGTGAAAATGTTGATTCTGACGAGTTAAGAATCCTTTTAAAAGAAACAATTGATGGAATGTTACCTTATCAACAGCCAAATGGGATGTGGTATCAAGTAGTGGAACATCCAGGTGAGGAAGGAAATTACTTAGAGACAAGTGGAACAACAATGATGGCCTATGCTCTTTTAAAAGCTGTACGCCTAGGATACTTATCAAAAGACTACGAAAAATACGGAGTAGCTGCATTTAATGGGACAGTAGAAACCTATATGCGCGAAGAGGATGGGGAAGTGTATTTAGGAGGTATTTGTAGAAGTGCCGGTTTAGGGAAACACCCCGAATTAGGCAGAATTCGTGATGGTAGCTATGACTATTATGTTCGTGGCGAGAAGGTAGTAGATAACAACGGACATGGTGTTGCACCCTTATTAATGGCTTATAATGAGATCAATCACTTAAAATAATCTGAAATTTTTTACTACTCGTTATTTACAAAAAATAAAACAAGTGCTAATATATGATATATCAGATATCACAACTAAAAAATATCCAAATTGGAGGTGGAAATAATGAACGGTGAATTATTCTCTTTGAAAACAGAACAGGTGAAATCCTTACGAGATGTTGTTCTTGAATCCATTCGTGAAGCGATTATCTCAGGTCAATTCAAACCTGGGGATCATCTAAAAGAAAGGGAGCTCTCAGAAAAGATGGGAGTGAGTACCACTCCGATCAAAGAAGCGTTCCGTATGCTCAGCCAAGAAGGGCTTGTTGAAACCATTCCTAGAAAAGGTACATATGTATCAAGTTTAGCGGATGTAAATATACAAGAAGTGCAAATCTTACGAGCAGGCGTGGAAGCAGTTTGTGCAAAGCTTGCAGCGATGAAAATCAATGATAGCCAAAAAGCGGAATTACAGCAACAATTGGAGCAAATGGAGTCCCTCTTGCACCAAAATGAGGTAGAGCGATTGGTAGAGGAAAACACCAAATTCCACGGTATGATTCGAGCTATTGCTGATAATCCAATGGTTACGCAAATTCTTGATAATATCGCAAGCTTTGATAAAGCTTTTCGTAAAAGAGCACTAAAGGAAAAAGGGGAATTAGTATCTGGCTATACTGAGCATCGCAAAATTGGTAATGCGATTATCTCTAAGAATCCAGACCTAGCTGAACATCTTATGAAAGAACATATTTTACGAACCTTGCATGATGTATTAAAAGGATCGACAGAAAAATAATCAGGTATTAAAGGAGGATAAGATGAATTACGCTGACTGGAAAGAAAAATTTGAAACCATTTCTGGCATTACCATTACCCCATTTAAAAAAGAATCAAGAGAAATTGATTGGGACGGAGTAAAAGAGAATGTTGAATTTCTCATTCAAAGAGGTGTGAAGGTCATTGTTCCTTGTGGCAATACAAGCGAATTTTACTCCCTTACCATTGAGGAAGCAAAAGAAGAGATTAAAAGAGTAGTAGAGTATGTAGATGGAAGGGCCATTGTATTGGCTGGTATTGGTTACTCGGTCGATACAGCCATCGAGATGGGAAATTACGCGAAAACAGTTGGTGCTGACAGCGTCATGATTCATATGCCGATCCATCCATATATTACAAATGAAGGTGCATATGAATACTTCAAATCAATTATTGAAGGTGTAGATTTACCATCTTGTATTTATTTTAAAGATCCTAATTTAAGTGATGATGTTCTTGTCAAATTAGCCCCATTAGAAAAACTTGTCGCAGTTAAATATGCTGTAAACGACCTCCCTAGATTTACTAACACTGTTCAAACTGTATCACCCGAACACCATATTGCCTGGATTTGTGGAACGGCCGAGAAATGGGCACCATTTTTCTTCAATGCCGGGGCAGTTGGTTTTACTTCAGGACTTGTTAATCTTTTTCCCGAAAAATCTTTTGAAATGTTGAATGCGCTTCAATCAAAAAATGACGAAATTGTTTGGAAGGTATGGAAAGAGGTCGTACCTTTTGAAAATTTACGTGCGAAATATAATAGTGGAAATAATGTGGTTGTTATTAAAGAAGCAATGGAGCAAATCGGACTTAACGCTGGGATCACAAGACAACCCGTTTCTGCTCTTAATGAAGCCGATCGTAAGGAGTTAACTGATTTACTTGAATCATGGGGATTTGTACCCAATCTCATCAAATAGAAAGGGGAAAATTATGAGTCAAATCTATGAGAATTTCATTAATGGACTGTGGCGTACATCAAGTAGTGGTGAGTTATTAGAGAGCCAGAATCCTGCCAATTTTTCTGAGACTGTAGGGAAGTTTCCTAGTTCAACCACAGAAGATGTCGATAGCGCTGTTGTTGCTGCAAAAGGAGCTTTATCATATTGGAAGGATCTTTCTGCGTTAGAGAGAGGCCATTTTTTACATAAAACAGCTGATATTTTAGAAAAGAAGTTAGATGATATTGCAAGAACGGCAACACTTGAAATGGGAAAAACCTTAGCAGAAACAAAGGGTGAAGTAACTAGAGCCGTTCAGATTTTACGATACTATGCGCAGGAAGGTTATCGAAAAATGGGAGATAATATCCCATCGGGCGGAAGTAAAAACCTATTAATTACAACACGTGTACCAGTAGGTGTAGTTGGAGTCATTTCACCTTGGAATTTTCCAATTGCCATTCCGATTTGGAAAATCGCCCCAGCATTGGTGTATGGAAATACGGTGGTTTTAAAACCTGCTTCTGAAACATCGATTACAGCGATTAAGATAATCGAGGCTTTTGCAGAAGCAGAGTTTCCGAAAGGTGTCATTAACATTGTAACGGGAAGAGGTTCGGTTGTTGGTGATCATTTAATCAATCACCCTCAGGTGAATGCGATTAGTTTTACTGGTTCTAATGAAGTTGGCAAAGTTGTTGCCATGAGCTGTGTTGAACGTGGGGCAAAGTACCAACTGGAGATGGGCGGGAAGAACCCAGCAATTATTCTTGACGATGCAGACCTGGAGTCAGCTGCTGAATTGACAGTTAGCGGTGCCATGAAACATACTGGACAAAAATGTACAGCGACTAGCCGAGCTTTTGTTCACGAAGCAGTATATGAGGAGTTTAAAGCGAAAGTACTTGAAAAAGTAGCTGACATAAAAATAGGGTCGGGCTTAAATGAATCCACGTATATGGGGCCATTAGCATCAAAGTCTCAACTCAAAACCGTACTTCATTACTTAGAAGAAGGTAAAAAATCAGGGGGTACACTACTTACGGGTGGTAAAGTACCAGAGGGTAATGAATATAGTAACGGATTTTATGTTGAACCTACTGTGTTTGAGAAAGTCGACCACAAAAGCGCAATTGCACAAGAGGAAATATTCGGCCCAGTTCTATGTTTATTTAAAGTTGATAGTTTGAAAGAAGCGCTTGAAAAAGCAAATGATAGTAAGTTCGGCTTATCAGCATCATTATTTACAAAAGATATTGGTAACGCCTTCACGTATATTAATGAGATAGATGCAGGCTTGATCAAAGTAAATGGTGAGAGTGCGGGTGTTGAATTACAAGCTCCATTTGGTGGTATGAAGCAATCTAGTTCCCATTCAAGAGAACAAGGTGAGGCGGCAAAAGAATTTTTTACTTCTATTAAAACAATAACCATTACACCAGTTTAAGAATCGTACATATCAAGGTCTAAAATAATAGTAAAGTAGGGATGATGGTAAATGAAAATAACAGATATTACGTTAACAGTTGTTGGTATTCCACGTCATACCGGTTTTGTAAATAAGCATATTATTGTTAAAATTTTTTCTGATGAAGGGATCGTAGGAATTGGAGAGATGTCCGATTTTTCCCATCTCCCACGCTACGCACCAGATGTTGAGGATTTAACAAATGTCCTTAGGTCCATTCTGGTTGGTGAAAATCCATTTGATATTATGAAGCTTAACCTGGAGCTGTCTGGTAATTTCCCTGAAGCTATGTATTACTATGAAAAAGGGAACTTTATCCGTAATGGAGTCGATGTTGCCCTCTATGATTTATGTGCGAAGTACCTAGGTATTTCGGTTGCTGATATGCTTGGTGGAAGAATAAGAGAAAAAATTAAAGTATGTTACCCAATTTTCCGTATGAGATTTATGGAAGAAGTGGAAGAGAACGTCGAGGTCGTCCGTCAACGATTACACCAAGGATTTGATACATTCCGCTTATATGTTGGAAAAAATATTGACGCCGATGAAGCCTTTTTAGCAGCTGTAAAAAGCGAGTTTGGCAACGAAGTGAAAATTAAATCACTTGATTTTAGTCACTTGCTTGATTGGAAAGCAACATTACAAGCAGTTAAGCGACTAACTAAATATGATTTAGGACTTGAGATGATAGAAAGCCCTGCTTTTGCCAATGACTATGAGGGCTTGAATCATATTAGAATGAGAACCGATTATCCAATCAGTGAACATGTTTGGTCCACGAAACATCAGTACGAAATGATCAAGCATGATTCGGTAGATATTTTTAATATCTCCCCAATCTTTATTGGTGGATTAACAGCAGCAAAAAGAGCAGCAGCAGTTGCCGAAGTAGCTCGTAAAAGCGTCATCTTAGGAACCACACAAGAACTTTCGATTGGCACTGCTTCAATGGCCCATTTGGGAGCAAATCTAGTAAATCTAAATTATACTTCCGACCCAACAGGACCGGAACTCTATATCGGAGACGTCGTAAAAGATCGCATTCAATATCAAGACGGCTATCTCCATGTCCCTGACCGTAATGTACCAGGCCTAGGAATCGAACTAGACGAAAACCTAATCGAAACCTACCGCGTCAAAGATCTAAGCTGGGGTGAAGTATCCGTTCACCAACTCCAAGATCGAACCGCTCAAACCAAATAAGTGGGTCAGAGGGACAGGTCCCTTGTCCCATACATTAATTTCCATATTAGTAGAGAAGAAGAGGTTGCACTTATGCAGCCTCTTTTTAATATGCAATTTTGTAAAAACTGTAATTAGGATTCATTTTTAATCTCACTCCTGATTTAAAGTCCAATTTATGACAGAGTATCGGAAGAAAGACCTATTTTTATGAGTAATATAGTTAAGTAGAATCAATATAAGGAAGTGTTTACTAGTCTATCAAAAATATGTAAACGCTTTTTTGTTAAAGAAAGGAGGTCAAATCACGTATTACATATATCTAATTTATTAAGGGGAGGTTTGTTGTATTGAGAGTTAGAAATTTGAAAAAATCAATCATGCTCACATTTTGCTTTACTCTATTATTTGGTCTAATCGCTCCATTTACTACTTCAAATATGCTACCTGTTTCTGCTGAGACGATACAAGTCGAAGTGCCAAATGGTAGTTTTGAAGAAGTTGATAATCCTAGGTGGAGTCTTGTTACCAATAATCCATCGACAAGCATTAGTTTTAGTGAAGAAAAAGCTCGTACAGGAAACAGAAGCTTGCACTTTAAAGATGAAAATAGCAATAATCCAGGTGGGAACCTGCAGGTAACAAGCGAAAAAATCTCTGTTACCAAAGGTGTTTCATATATCGCAAAAGCATATGTGAATGTTGTTAGCCAATCACACAGTATTGGGTATGAGGTTCATTTCTTTAACGGTGAAGGACAAAAAGTTGGATCTGCTACTTTTATTAACTTTAATGCTGCTACTTTAGGTAAAGATAAGTGGACTGAAATTCAAGTTCCTTTTGAGGTGCCAGAGGGAGCAACACAAGTTGAACTTCGATTCAACTCGGGTCATCCTTCTATCACAGAGGCTTATTTTGATGATGTTACGATTGAAGGGACTACTATTGAAGAGCCTCCAGTTGACGATATCCATACGGAAGTGATGAATCCTAGTTTTGAAGAAGCTGTGGTTGATGGAAGTATTCCTGGTTGGACTTCCGAATTTGAGGGACCTGGAATAGAAGTAAGTACGGAGCGAGCTCGTACTGGAGCCCAAAGCGTGCACTTGCATGACACAACTGACAAAGCGAGTGTTAGTGTCTTAAGTGACAAAATTGCAGTTGAGGCTGGTGCATCTTATTTATTAACAGTTTATTCAAATGTTGTAAGTCAGACACATAACGTGGTAACCGAAATTCGTTATTTTGATGCGGACAATAATAGTATTACACAACATAGAGAATTAAATGGGAACCTACCAAAAAATGAATGGACTGACCTAAAAGTATTTAGTGTTGTTCCTGATAATGCAGCCTATGCGAGACTAGCATTCTATTCAGGCGGCATTAGCTTTACAGAGGTCTATTTTGACGATGTTACCTTCGAAAAAGTTACGGATGATGGTAAATTTGATCGTGAATATACAAATCCTATTAATTTAGGTGAGATGGTTCATGTTCAATTAGGCCAAGCAGGAGCAATTCAGGAAAATAGTCTAGGTGAAAATGAAGTATATTATCATTCTAATGGTGCACCAGGTACGTTTTCCGTTTTAGATGCTGAGACAGGGGAGCTTAAGTTTTCAAAAGTCATTCAGAATACCGAGGCAGTTTGGGCAATTACCATTGGTTCTGATAAAAATGTATACTTCGCAAGCACTTCTGACGGAAAGCTATACCGCTATGTCCCAGAATTAAAAGAAGTTCAAGACCTCGGGGCCAATCCTTCCGCAGCTTGGGTATGGGATTTAGAAGCGACAGATGATGGTAAAATTTATGGTGCCACATATCCAGGTTCAGGTGTTTTCGAGTATGACATAAACACAGGTGAATTTAAGGATTTTGGTAGTGTTTCGGACGAGGATTATGCACGCGGGCTCGCAGTAGATGGGGATTATATTTACGTTGGAACTGGAACAATAAAACATTTGTATAAGATTAATCGACATACAGGTGAAAAAGAGGAGCTAATTCTAGAAGGACACTCAGGTGAAAATGGATTCATCCAAGATGTTTGGGTTGTAAATGGGAAGCTACTTGTGGCCGTTTCAACAATTAACATGATTGTCGTCAATCCAGAGACAATGGAAGTTGAAGGTTCATTCTCATTTAGTAATATGATTTCCGAACCAGATCCTAATCAACCGAACACGATTTATTACAAAAATGGAACACAATTATTCAAATATGACCTTAGTTCAAACGTCGAAACGTTAATTGAAGACATTCCAATTCTTCCGGATACTCCTCGAGTAAAGGATATGGCTTGGATTACACTATCTACTGGTGAGACGGTATTAGCAATGGTCACACAGTACGGAGAATATATGTTATATAATCCGGAAACAAATGAACTGAATTTCGTCATTTTAGATCTTGCGGCAACAGCAGTAGCGATTCAGTCACTTGAAACGGGTCCAGATGGCAAACTATATATGGGTGGATATCAGCGTGGTATGAGTGTGTATAATCCGTTCACAAATGAAATCGAAGTAAATATTTCTTCCTTTGCTCAACCAGAGGGGATTGGCTTCTTGAATGACAAAGTGTATTTTGGCACATATGTGGGTGCGATTATGTACAGTTACGATCCAAATCAACCTGTAGACTTAAATAGCAATCCACAGCTTGAATATGATATAAAAGATGAACAAGATCGTCCTTTTGCGATTACGTCAGGGGATAACAAGCTATTTGTTGGAACAATTCCTGATTATGGTGTACTAGGTGGGGCTCTTGCTATCTATGATGAAAATACAGGTGAATGGTTCCAGCAACGAAATGTTGTTCAGGACCAAAGTATAATTAGCTTAGCTTATCATGATGGAAAATTATTTGGTGGTACTTCTGTATGGGGTGGCTTAGGAATTGACCCTAAAGCGACAGAAGCCAAAATTTTCGTATGGGATGTTGAAAAAGGCGAGAAGATGGCAGAATTCACACCGGAGATTCCTGGAATAGATGTTACCCCTCGCATGATTGGTGATTTATCATTCGGGCCAGATGGTTATTTATGGGGTGCTGTAGAAGGAACTATTTTTAAAATGGATCCAGAAACCTATGAAGTTGTTGATAGCAGAGTGATTCGACCAAGTTTATATAATAGTAGCAAATGGTTCCCTTACCAACTCGTGTGGGGTCCAGATGGCATGCTTTATACAACTTTATCTCGCAAACTAATTGCGATTGACCCTGAAACATTAAATTATAAAGTACTTGCGGAAGATTTCATAAATAGCATGACTCTAGGAAATGATGGAAGCATCTATTATGCTGTAGGTAGTGAGCTTCATAAAATTGCTATACCTGAAACAGATGCAACTTTAAAATCGATTACAGTAGATGGGGAAGCACTTGAAGATTTTCAACCTGGGGCAACAAACTATACGTTGGACGGTAAGCAAACTGAAAATATCGTGGCAGTGCCTACACAGTCAGGGGCTATTGTAGACATTGTACATTCCAAGGAAAAGGCGGAAATTAAAGTTACTGGAACAGATGGAATATCAACATTAACATATACCATCGTTTGGACAGGTAAGCCAGGAAAGCCAGATAAACCTGGAAAGCCGGACAAACCGGGGAAACCAGATAAACCAGGGAAACCTGACAAACCAGGGAAACCCGACAAACCAGGGAAACCCGACAAACCAGGAAAGCCAGATAAACCAGGGAAACCAAACAAACCTGGTAATTAAGGGAACTTTTATTAGTTCTGTATTAACCAAAAAGGACTTTTGCTGATGCAAATTGAAGAAAAATAAATTACATTTTTTGATACAAATAATTCACCAAAAAGCTTGAGGGGACGTTCAAACCCTCAAGCTTTTTTGACTTTAGTAAATTGGTTGCTTTTATATAGAATGTCATTTTACTAGCAACTTCGTAAGGTCCAAATTAGGAGAAGTGATACTAAAAGATTTATCAAATGTAATAATTATCCACTTGCGTATGCGTTTTTTTGATGTAAAGCAATAAAAGCATACGCAAAAAAGAAATGCGTATGCTTTTAGATAGATTTAGAGTATAGAACCATTCGCAAGATCCAAAAAAAGGGAGAAGGGATATTAAAGGAGCTCATAAATGTAATAATTATCCATTTGCACATCGTTTTTATGAAAAAAAGCAATAAAAGCATACGCAAAAAAGAAATGCGTATGCTTTTAGATAGATTTAGAGTATAGAACCATTCGCAAGAT
>NZ_JBPFDQ010000108.1:16731-17094 GCF_059415045.1 Ferdinandcohnia sp. SAFN-114
CCAGAAAAAGGTAGAATGGATATTAATAGTGCTAATAATTGTAATAATTATCCATTTGTGTATCGTTTTTATGAAAAAAAGCGATAAAAGCATACGCAAAATAGAAATGCGTATGCTTTTAGATAGATTTAGAAGATAGAACCATTCGCAAGATCCAGAAAAAGGTAAAAATGATCTCAATAAATTCTATATGACCAACTAAATTTCACATTCTAACCATACATTGATGTGTAAACCAAAGCATTACCACCAAAACACATCCCGAAAATTCCGTCTTAAAGTAGAAAAAAAGAGGCTGGGACAAAACCCTCCTCTGAGCTGAAAAAGCCTGTGAATTTTTACTATGAGTAAAATTTCACAGGC
>NZ_JBPFDQ010000109.1:0-17010 GCF_059415045.1 Ferdinandcohnia sp. SAFN-114
TAAACTTTTTTATGAAGGCTACCAAGCGAAAGCGCGGTAGAAAAATCTGTGTCTATTTTCTTGACATAGTATCATTAACTCTTGATCGTGAAATGATTTTCTACCAACTACTAGCACTAAATAAATAAATGAAAGAATGAATCCTGCCAAGTATCCTAATATTTGATATAAACTTGTAGTAGCAACTGCTTTTACCTCTTGCCACTTTTGTGCTTTTTCATTTAAAAATTGTTTCGAAAATCCTACAAAAATAACGGTGTTTTCCATATCAATTTCATCGATTTGCTCGGTAATTCGATATAAATGCTCATTTTTCTCTGTTTCCTTTGGATAAAACTCTTGTTTGTATTCCTCAAATATCATGTATGCTGGTGACGTTTCAAACTGCTCTTTATTCGTACTCGAACTATTTGCAAACACATTGGTACCATCACTTGCATAAAAGATTGGCTCATAATCATCAAGATTTTGAATGAGCATATGAAACTCTTTTAAATCTTCTTTGATCATCTGATTTTTTGCTTCAGCGAGCTTATCAGCATACTCTTCTTCAAATTTATCAAAGTTCTTCTCTTCACTTAACTCAGGATTATAAGACCTAGAATATTGAAACTCTGTGTAATATAAATCTTCTTCTGCTTGCTTCCATTCTTCCTGAGTAAGGGTATTGCCACTTAAAATATGTTCCTCACTTTTATATTTCCCTAATAGTCTTGTGAGGTCTCCAATCAACCTTTCACTTTCCTTTACATAGGCCATGCTCTCTATGTAATGCTCTTCGGTTACGCTGCTAAAATTCCCATCATTCACAATCTCCACTTCAACAACGGCTCGAGCTATTCCTGTAAAACACAAGATCGCAATGACAAAAACAATGATTTTCGTTATAATCGAGTGGCTATATTTTTTCCACTTTATATCCAACACCCCACACCACCTTCAAATATTTTGGTTCTTTCGGATTGATTTCGATTTTCTCTCTGATTTTTCGAATATGAACGGTAACGGTATTTTCCGGGTTAAAGGAGGGTTCGTTCCATACCTTTTCATATATCTCCTCGATTGAAAATACTCTTCCCACGTTTTCTGTCAGAAGCCTTACAATTTTATATTGCACGGGTGTAAGGTGGACTTCCTCGCCATCGACCGTGACCGTTTTACTTTCATCATCGATAATCAATCCCCCAGTCTGAACTATATTGGTTCTCGTATCAAGGCCACCGAAAGTTGTATATCTTCTCAGTTGGGATTTAACTCTTGCAATAAGTTCCAACGGATTAAAAGGCTTCGTCATGTAATCATCTGCCCCAATATTTAGGCCTAATATTTTGTCATGATCCTCTGATTTTGCAGAAAGCATGATTAAAGGAATATTGTTTTCTTTCCGAATTTCCATAGTTGCTCTCATTCCATCCATTTTCGGCATCATCAGATCCATGATAATAAGATGGATTTCCTGACTTTTGATGACCTCGATTGCTTCTAGTCCATTGGAAGCTTTACAAACCGTATAGCCTTCATTCTCTAAGTAAATACCAATCGCATCGACGATGGCTTGATCATCGTCACAAACCAATATATTCATAACGTTCACTCCTACTTGTGGTGTTCACCATTTCTATCAACTCCTTAGAATTTACTATAAGGAAAGGATATCAATCAAATCTTAACAAACACTGCATGCAAATCTTAAGATTTTCTTATTATTTTGAGATGCAAATCCTAGTCTATCATGAAAATATAGGTGGAAAATAAAAAGAGAACACAGACCTTTGGTTAGGTTTGTGTTCCCCTTCTATTAAAAGATTATGTTTTATATGGTTAATTACTTCTCATCATACGCATTAAGCGCATTTACACTGTGTGCCAAAGCAGAACCTGCTTTTAATGCTACTGCCACGAAAATCGCTTCTGAGATTTCTTCTAAATCAGCACCCGCTCTTTTGGCATTTTTCGTATGTAGGTTAATGCAATACGCGCAACCTGTTGTGTGCGCACATGCCACCGCGATTAACTCTTTCTCTTTTTCTGTTAAGTTTTTCGCCTTAAGAGATTTTGTGTCAAAATCAATAAATGCTTTAAAAGCCTCACCATTTAAATCAGCAAATTCTTTTAGTCTTGCAAAATAAGCCTCTTTATATAGATCTTCATCGCCATTTCCATCATAGGCATTGAGTGCATTCACACCATGTGCTAAAGCGGAACCTGCCTTTAATGCTGTTGCAACAAAAATAGCCTCTGCTACTTCTTCTCTAGAAGACTCATTCTTCTTTGCATTCCCAACATGTAAATCAATGCAATAAGGACAACCTGTAATATGTGCTACTGCAACCGCAATCAATTCCTTTTGCTTTACGGAAAGCTTGCCTGCAGCTAGTGCTCGGCTATCAAACTTTATAAATGATTGAAATGCTTCAGGTGCATATTTTTTCAATTCTGGTAGTCTTCCGAAATATTCCTTTTTGTACAAACTCATCGTAAATCTCTCCCTTAGCTATTTTTCACCAAATAAAATACAACTTTTCACATTAATTTACTCACCTTAAAATCAAATACCCTTATTTCCAGTGAATAAAATGTAAAAGCCCCTTCCGATGAGGAAGAGGCAATATGTATCCCACACTCATCTTTCAAGCAAATGCTTGCTGGAATTAGCACCTAGTTACATTCTTTGTAACGGTTGCTGCGGGTTCACTGGACCAGGTTCCTCCCCCGACTCTCGATAAGAGATGTCGTATTTTATTTTTGTAATATTTAACAATATTAGCGTACATGAAGTCACATGAGGTTGTCAACTGAAATATCAAATTATTTCGAAAATATATCTAACGGAACTTAATAGATAATGAGCAAAGAAAAACGACATATACATGTCGTTTTCGATACAATCTAAATGATAAACTACAGAGATTAAAAACTCCCCCTTGTTATCTATCATAGATTTTATATAAGGTTTTTGTTTTCTTTGCGTGGTACATGGCCAAATCAGCATGACGCAAAAGTAACTCCATGTCTACTCCATGTTCTGGATAGAAGACAACTCCAATACTTGTTGAAATTTCAGCAATCGTATTTGAAACGTAGATGGGCTGCTGGATAACCCTCGCTATACTGTTTGCAGTCACACTTATTTCTTCATCATTTTTTCGACCAGGAAGTACGATCGCAAATTCATCTCCACCTATACGATAGACAAGACCTACAGAACCAAGGACTCCAGTTAATCGGGCTGTTACTTTGATTAGTACCATATCACCAGCTTGATGACCAAACTCATCGTTAACCGATTTAAGACCATGCAAATCTAAATACATAATGGTAAACAATGAATCCTTTTCAATCTCTTCCATTAAATCTAAATGGAATTTAAGGCGGTTAGGTAAATCTGTTAAGGTATCATGGTAGGCACGGTACCTGATTAAGTCCTCTTCCTTCTTTTTCTCGGTCACATCCCAGAACACGACTTGGACAGCTGATTCACCGTTTAATTTAGTTGGGATTCCACTTACTTCAACATCAATCTCCTGACCATCTATGCGTACGAATTTTTCATATAAGGTTGGCTCATAAATGCCATTGTCTTCAATATTCTTAATCCTTCTTGATACGATAAGTCGAAAATCCGGGTGAATAATATCATATATTGGAATACCTTCTATCAATTTTTCATCTGTGATTCCTAATAATTGCAAAGCTGCAGGGTTGGCATATTGGATAACACCTTTTTGATGGACTAAAATACCCAATGGGGAATAATCGACTAATTGTCGATAACGGTCCTCACTTTCTTTCAATGCCTGTTCCATTTTTTTTCGTTCCGTAATATTACGATAACTAACTAAAATAGCCCTTTTTTCCATATAAGAGATTGGAACCGCCGATATAACTGCATCAACAATACGGCCATTTTTACTGCGTATTTTTAAATCTAAATCAAGAAGTTGCTTATTTTGATCGATAATTTCTTGGCTCCGAGTTTGAATCAATTCATGCATGCTAGGATCAATAAATCTCATAATTGACTCCCCAATCATATCTTCAGCAAACGTGTCAACTAGTTTAGCTGCAGACTCATTCGCGTATAAGATAATCTCTCCATCAAATACCAAGATAGGGTCCGGTGAATAATTTAAGAGGTTACGAAACCTTTCTTCACTCTCAAGTAAACTAAGCTGTAAATTCTTTTTATCAGTTATATCAAGAATTTGAGCAATTAGGTAGAACGTTTTATCGTCTTGTTGAAAAATCGAAACGGAAAGAAAAACCCATACTATATTTCCATTTTTATGAAAGTATCTCTTTTCCATTTCATAAGAACTTTTTTTACCTTTTATTAGTTCTTGCACAAATCTAAGATCTTCTTCTAAATCATCCGGGTGTGTAATCTGTTGAAAGGTAAGAGATAATAGTTCCTCTTCTAAATAGCCAGTAATCTTTGATAGTGCTGGATTTGTTTTTATACACTGCCCTTCTAGTGAAAACAAGGCCATGCCTATAGGTGAATAATGAAAAGCTTGTTCAAACCGATTAATAAAATGTAACATTAAATAAACTACCTCTACTATGAAATTTCTATCTTATCGTATAATACCACCAATTCCATATTATCGTTAGTTTTAATTATTTTATGCAACTTATTGACGCTTTTATTTTTAGTAGCTCAACAAAATCAAGAAATTAAAGATGATTATCGTTCTGCTTTTAGAATCCTAAATTGATTCGGGGACATGCCTGTATTCCTCTTAAACACTCGCCAAAAATGAACATGATTGGAATAACCCACTTTTCCTGCAATTTGATTCACTTTCAAGCTTGTATGTATTAAGTATCTTTTTGCTTCATTTATACGGATCGCGTTCAAGTATTCAATAAAACTGCATCCAGTGTATTTTTTAAAAAGTCTACTTATATACTGCTCATTTACATGAAAATGATAGGATAAAACACCAAGTGAAATATCGCTTGTAAAATTGTTATTAATAAATGTAATAATCTTTTCGATTTCATTTTTACCAGTGTTATCTTGTTGTCCCGAAACCTTCATCTTTTCTAAAGGACACGCATCCTCTATCAGTCTATTACTTTCAATTAATAATTGGGATAGCAAAGCTCTAAGGTACATATCCCTTTCCTTTAGATTCTTCTGGTACTCCTCGAATAGCCTCATTATGATAGTGTTAATTAATTCTCTTTTATTTTGAGGAATCGATATAATGTACGGTCCATTTTCAAAGAGCTGCTTCACGATATGTTGTTCGCCTAAACTCAAGAAGCACTCCCTAAAGTTTATCACCATTCGCTCATACACTTGATTGCTTTTCTTGACCGTTTTATGGATCACATTTTTATCAATAAAAACGAGATGCTGATTCTTTACTAGGTACTCTTCCCCATTAATAATGTAAATCCGTTCCCCTTTGGATAAATAATAAATTTCGTAATCTTGGTGCAGATGATGTGTTGCCATTGACGGATGGTATCCACTAAAACGATTTATATAAAAAGGCTGTTCACGAAGAGAAACACTTATTTTTTGCACCACTATTCAACTCCTCTCCAAATGAGCCAACAAAATTCTTTATTCGTGTTCTCATTTTTCACCCGCTTAAAACTTGTACTCTAGTTATGTTCTTTTTATTACATGTTCATCTGCCCATATCCTTCATTTTTTAAGGAATCGCAACTTTACTCCTATTTAACAAACGAGGAACTAGGAAAAAGGAACCCCCTCTCATGTGTACATGCCTTAACACCTTCGAAAATGTAAACAGAAACGTCTTCTTCTCACAAAATATGTAATGAGATGCTTGCTAAACTAATATAGAAGTTTTTGAATTATTTCTGATGAAAGGGTTTACAAGAATGATCTGATGATTACTTTTAGATGTACGCTGGGAGGTGAAATTTAAAGGTTTTTGGTTTACATCCAGACTTAATTTTAAAAATTGCAAAGGTGGTATTTTATGAAGTTTAGAAAAGCAATGGTATTGGTTATGGTTTTTTCCTTATTTGCGCCATTTTTCTTGACCGGAAATGGTACGGCTCACGCTGCAGCAATCGATTCGATTCCCAACACTATTAGGTATATGAAAGATTATGACAGTAGTTTTCTATCTGTTTCTGGTTATGCCTCAATAGGGGTGAATGACCGAAGTGAATACATTGATACACCCTATTATCGACAGGTCAAAACAGAAAGAGAGTTTTTACAGGCCATTTTGGATGCACAAGCTGGAAGTGTGAAAGTAATTGAAATCGCTAAGGACTTAAATTTTGGGTGGAAGAATCTAAATCTGAGTTCTGAGGAAACAAAGAAGTTTCGTTTCATTACGAAATATCGAGATCCTATGAACGGATTTACCAATCCAAAAATAGAAGCTTCTGGTGTTTCACAACTAAATATTGATAATGTTGAAGGACTCACGATTTTTTCAAAAAAAGGAAAAACGATAAGATCTGTCGAGTTAAAATTACAACGGTCTACGAACGATTTCGTCATTCGTAATCTGAACTTTGATGGCATGTGGCAATGGGATGATACAGGAAAACACAAGGAAGTAGGCTGGACTTATATTAAAATAAATGGTGCCAACAATGTATGGATTGACCATTGCAAATTTCCAATTGCAGCGGATGGATTAATTGATACAGAGAACGGTGGCTCCAACATCACCATTTCCTGGTCTGAATTCGGATTACCTGCAGATGAAAATCCCTCAACAGACACTGATATTTATCAAACGATTCAATTTATGGAAGAGAAATATGCTTCAAATGAACTGAATTCCGATAGTGTGTATTACAACATGCGAAATGAAGGTGCCACTAAAGAACAAATCATGGCCTATGCTGCGTATCACAGTAAGGTGCATTTATCAGGTTCAGGTGATAAAGACTATGTGAATTATGTGTCTAGTAGTGGCGATGAGATAAAGGATGGCAATCAAAGAATACGTTTAACACTCGCTTATAATACCTATACCAATGTTGGACAGAGAATTCCTATGATACGCCAAGGTTCTGGTCATGCGTACAACTTGTATTTGGACAATTCCTCTCATCAAGCGATTTTAGAGAATGTCTCGGCAATTGCTGAATTCGGAACAGATACACTTTCACGGGCACTAAATGCTAGAAATGGAGCCTCGATTGCAGCAGATACATCTGTATTCAATGACATTAACGAGCCAATCATTGGTGCGGAGATTCAGGGATTAGATACTAAAAATATGGACGCCCAATGGGCTGAGTTATTCCAAGCTGCTTATAATAGAAACTTAATTGTAAACTCAAAAATTACCAACCAATATGGCACGTATACAGGAAGCAGCTGGGACAATAATGGTGAAAACCTGTTTACAACAGGATTTACATGGTATGACAAATCAACAATCGGAAATTGGGCATGGTCTTCTCATATTATTGGAAGTGAAAATATGAGTAAAATGAATCCACCTACTGATCCATTTACCTTTGAATATAACTATGACGAGAAACTTCCTTATACGTATACCGTGGTTCCTTTAGACAGCGTTGTTCCAACACTTACAAAATATGCAGGAGCAAACAAGGTAAATATGAGCCCAATCGCATGGTTAAAAACTGACTATAACTCCAACAGTAAAGGTCGATAATATAGGGGGACAGAGGTTCTTTGTCCCTCTGTCCCCTTGTACTTACAGTTTAATTGGCCACTCCTCAAGGTTTTCAGCCATATCCCAGAACATATACTCAAACAAACTGGTTTTGACGACGATTTCTTCAAGTACTGCTAAATCTCGCTCCGGTTTTTCGTAGGCGATTTCATTGATTAGCGTCTTACAATCTTCCGCCAAGGCAGAAAACTCATCGGATGAATACATTTTCACCCATTCCCCATAAAATTCATGATCAACTGCTCCAGGCCATGTTACGAGCTCTTTTCCAATAAAGTTATAACTCCATGCACAAGCAAGGACTGCTGAGACAACATTTTCTA
Source organism: Ferdinandcohnia sp. SAFN-114 (assembly GCF_059415045.1). NCBI lineage: Bacteria > Bacillati > Bacillota > Bacilli > Caryophanales > Bacillaceae > Ferdinandcohnia > Ferdinandcohnia sp. SAFN-114. The sequence continues at coordinate 7,979 of NZ_JBPFDQ010000109.1, forward strand.
CACCACCGAGCTGCGCCACATTCAACATGTAGCTTGTGTAAGATGTTGTAGTTGATGCAGGCTTTGTTGCCTCAAGCTCTTCAGTTGATATTCCAAATTTTGCGGCATATTGGCGGTGAAGATCCATCTCCATCTCTAATGTCCCATGCAAAAGATTTGCAAATATGGACATCGTTTTTAAATCTGGAGCCTTTGCACTCCCTAATGCAAATAGACGGCAATATTCAATCAGGTACACATAATCCTGCTTCATATAATGCTTAAACTTATCCTTATCCAACCAACCCTCGCCAATCCCTTTCACAAATGGATGCTCCAAATACGAATTCCAGATAGGCTCCACTCGATTCCATAAACGATCTGTAAATAAACTACTCACTTACTTGCCCCTCTCTCCATTTGACCTTGGGGGAGATAAAAAAAACAAAAACCCATCACTAGTTTGCTTGGGTATGGGTTAGGCAATATAAAATCGTTTAGTTTAAACATAACGTGCCAACTCCACTTCCCTACGCTAGTGTTACCTAGATCAGGTTCAAAGGGTCGATAATTCTATCTCTCAGCACAAATATGCTCCCCTAGTCGAATTGTTAGATTATTAAGTTACTAGATACTAGTTAATCATAGTGGCTATGAAAAGGCAAGTACTCATGTCCATTGTCCCGCTTGAGCCATTGTCCTACTCCGAGCTTCCCCTAGTAAAAGCAATCATTTCATATACTTTGCAACCAACGCATAGCATCTTTCCCTGGTTAGACTTGCTTGGGTAGCAACATATTCTAAGGTTTCCGTCGAGCCACCCTCATATTTCAGTGAAGATTCTTTTGCAGTTTCATCTCTATATTTAATCCAATTCCGCTGTTCTTCTCGTAATTGATCCATCTGTTCAGAATCAAGCTGTTCATTCAACACACCATAAATCTCGTTCAATTTCTGATCCCACTTTTTATACCTTGCCGCTTCTTGTTCTTCCAATTCTGCCATGGTTGTTGTATCTTCGGCGTTTCTATCTGCTTCTTCCATTTCATTTAATTCTTTGAGATATGTATCCTTCATACCTTCGTTTATTTCTTTGTTGTTACTAGACTCCGATGGCTCTTCATTTTCATTCGTTAATGGTTCTTTAGATGTCACATCTTTGTTTTTAATCTGAGTATGTTCAGGACCCTCAGATTTAACTGTTTCACCTGGCTCCTCATCGGTAACCGGTTCTTCCTCTGTTTTTAGATCGGTGCTAGTTTCTGATTCTTCATTTTCTGGTTTAGCATTTGCCTCATCCGTTGAATTACTACATGCAACCAACGAGAATAATGCTATGATAATTATTACAATTTGTAAACGCTGTTTATTTTTCATTACACTGCCTCCTCTACCAAACTAGTATATCATAAAATTTTCCAGTAACATTTAAGGAAGTTCAAATTCTTTTTTAAGCAATCCTCACCTAATGCAAACAAAAAACACTCACATTTGTAAGTGTTCGATCGACTATATTGTGTTACCTTTTTTCTTAGCATCTGCATCCAAACCAGCACCAATGGCAATACCCATGCTCATACCAAACGATATACCTAACGCAAAGTTGTCAATTATTGTTAATCCAAACACTACACCTAAACTCATACCAATGGACATATATAATGATAGATAAAATCCTTCTGATACCAACTTATGCTTCTTCTGAAGATGTGAAACAATTCCTTGAATGACTTGTTTATGCTGTTTACATTCTTGCTCAATACTATCTATTTTTGCTTCTAACCCCATAAAATGTTTCTTTAAATCAACTAGATGTTCTCGACATTCCTCACAATTCGTCGATAAAGAATCCAGCTTTTCAACCACTCTTTCACATTTATTTAAATCAAGTTTTTTTGCTTGTTCTTTACTTATGTTACTCCTTAGCTTCCTTAAATTTGTTTTTATATCGTCTACAAGATTTTTCAATACACCACCGCCTAATGAAATCTTAATTTGGCCAAGGATCGTTTTTTCTTATACCTTATATACGAATAAAACTCGATTTAGTTTCATTTTTCCATCCACTTTTTACCACTCCTGTTAAAACCGATACAAAAAAAGGAGAGGATTAACAATAATCCTCCCGGTTCCTTTAATTTTTAAACTACTCCATATATTAATGAACATTACTCACGAAATTAAGATTAATCAACCATATTGGCGAATGGCCTCTTTCTATGTATTTTTTTAAAACCTTTAATCAGTTGATTTTTTACATCATTAGGATCCTCAACGGTTAGTTCCTTCCAACAAACAATCAAATGATTAATATCCTCTATTTGCCAAATAACCCTACCACCGTAGTGGCTTGCATTTTTCCCACTACCAAATTTTAACAACTGTTTTATTCTTGAATTCAAAGTTGCAGAGCTTTTTCCACCACCGGCTTTCCCGATATAGATTACTTTCGTATTCTTTATCCAACTTTCATTTAATTTTTCTACTGGAACATTCGGATTTTTCCTTTTAAAATAACCACCCGTACCTTCTGTTAAAAACTCTGGTGAATCATCAGGGGTATAAAGCACCATATAAACCCCTTTATTATGTGGAACGATAGAGTGATTTTGCATCAATTCAGTAACCGGAATATAACCTTCGAAGCCATAATCTTTAATTGATTTAAAATTATTATAATCCATAACATCACCTCATTAAATGAGTATGAGTGCAACTTACTTTTATTCAATCTAATTGTATAGAAACAGGATCATTATCCACCTTGGCTACTGATGCGTCCTTTCGTTATTCATTTAAAAAAGGCACCTGAACCCTTAAGTATACAGGGTTTAGGCACCTCTTCTTTTCTTTAAATATACTTAGCTGTTATTGATCGTTCACAATTTTTTAGTCCTCCAGGTGGCCCTTCATATAAAATTTCTCCACCACCTGTACCTCCATCTGGACCTAAATCAATAATCCAATCACTATTTCGTATGACGTCTAGGTTATGTTCTATGACAATAACTGTATTACCCTTTTCAACTAATTTTTCGATAATCGCTAGAATATTGGAAACATCGGACAGATGCAGTCCGGTTGTCGGTTCATCTAGAATATAGATATTCCCCTTTTTATTTATCTCTTTTGCGAGCTTCAGTCGTTGACTTTCTCCACCAGATAATGTGTTTAGTGGTTGGCCTAAAGACAAATATCCAAGTCCAACAGTCGCCATACTTGTCAATTGTCGCTTGATATCTTTTGCTTCAAAAAACTCCACAGCTTCTGAGACAGACATATCCATAACCTCTACAATATTTTTTCCTTTGTATAGGTATTGAAGGACCTCGTGTTTGTAACGATCTCCATGACATTCACTGCATTCCATTTCCATTTTATCCATGAAGGATAAGTTAAGCTCTACCGTTCCTGTTCCACCACATGTTTCACAGGCTCCTTTTGAATTATAGCTGAATAGTCCACTCTCCACATTGTTCGCTTCTGAAAATGCTTTTCGAATCGAATTCATAATACCGGAGAAGGTTGCCGGGTTGGATCGTATGTTACCATGAACTTGGCTTTGGTCTATTCGAATGGAATCTGGAAAATCCTTTGCAAAAACCTCGTTTACAAGCGTACTTTTACCAGAACCCGCTACCCCCGTAACAACAGTAAAAACACCGATTGGCACGCGAATGCTCACATTTTTCAAATTGTGGAGACTACTTTTTTTACTTTCCAAAAACTCATTAACTGGTCTCGGATTTGTTTTAATTTCCATTTTCTTGTTTAAAAACTGAGCGGTAAGTGTTTCAGAAGATAATAGCCCCTGATAACTTCCACTAAACATGATATGTCCTCCACCAGTACCTGCATTTGGACCAACATCGATGATATGGTCTGCAATTTGAATAACATCAGGGTCATGCTCCACAACTAAAACCGTATTTCCCTTATCTCTTAACTTTACTAGTAATTCATTTAATCGGTAGACATCACGTGGATGTAGTCCTGTACTTGGTTCATCAAATATGTACATTAATCCAGTTAGGTTACTGGACAAATATTTCACCATTTTTACACGCTGAGACTCTCCACCAGATAGAGTAGGTGTTTCCCTTGTTAAGGTCAAATAACTTAGTCCAATGTCGCAAAGATTTTTAACACGTTCTGCAACCCCGACTACAATTGGTTTCACACTTGGTACATCAAAGCTTTGAAGAACATCCATTAATTCATCGAGTTGCATGGATGTCAGGTCATAAATGGAATAACCTTTGAAAGTTGAAGACAAGACCTTCTCATTGTACCGTGTCCCTTGGCAGCTAGGGCATTTGCCAGTTGTCGTAAATTCTTTCAGCTTTTTCTCAGCAGCTTTCGATGTATCTTTATCTCGATTCACATTTTGTCTCATAAATTTAACGGCCAAGCCCTCATACGTTGTGTTAATCTCACCATTCATATAATTAACGACGATTTTTTCCTCACCGGCATAAACGAGCTTTTCAAACTCTTCCTTGGTATAATCCTTTATTTTCTTATCGTTGTCGAAGAATCCAGACTCAGCATATGCTTTCCATTGCCATGTCCCTGGACCAAACCCCGGAAGTAAAATCGCTCCTTCATTTAAGGACTTTTCTTTATCTAACGCAGCTTCGAGGTTTAACGTAATCGTTCTACCAATCCCCTCACAATGTGGGCACATCCCAAGTGGATCATTAAAGGAATATGCATTACTCCAGCCAATGCTTGGTTGTGCAAACCGTGAAAAAAGAAGTCGTAACAAAGGATGAATGTCAGTAACCGTCCCAAGAGTTGATCTTGCATTACCACCAAGACGTTTCTGGTCAACTATAATCGCAGTGGAAAGATTATTAATTTCATCTGCCTCAGGTCGGCCGTATTTCGGCAGAAACTGACGGGCAAAACTACTAAAGGTCTCATTTAGCTGACGACCTGCTTCTTGTGCAATCGTATCAAAAACAATCGATGACTTCCCAGAACCAGACACCCCTGTAAAAATCGTTATTTTCCCCTTCGGAATTTGAACATGAACATTTTTCAAATTGTTCTCTCGACCATTAATAACTTCAATAAACTCCTGCTTCATCCAACCATCATCTCCCTTTATTTCGTACAATTTAGCTTGTCCATCTTACCATAACTTGGGACAGAGGGACAGGTCCCGCGTCCTAAACTGGGATACTAATTAATAGAATTTGTCGTTTTATTTAATAACTGTAATTTTATTTCCTTTAATATACTTTAATTGAATGTTTCTTTTAGAGAATGTGATGTTCGTTGTAGCAGTACTACTAATAAATTTTGAGGAGGTTTTAGGATGGGATTGAAAAAGGTTAAGATTGTCGTACTATCTCTTCTTTTAACATTCAGTGCAGTTTCAGTTGTTAGTGCTTCTTCATCTACGGTAGAACCGTTAGCACCCGGTACCACAAAGATCAAATGGGATGATTTCTCCAATGGTTTTGCTCAAGAAAAATGGTTTTATTTCTCAGCAGGTGATTATGTTGGCAATGATGGAATTATAACCACCTCCAATAAGGGACTAAAAGTCGTATCAAGTGGTATTAATCCTACTTCTGGCGAGCCAGCATTTACAAACACCTTGGCACAAGAACACAAAAACGGTGGTCTTCCTGGGGCAATCGATCATGTGAAATGGTTAGCCTATATGAATCATACAGCCTCAACGGGAGTTCCTGGTTTCGATGCTGTTTCTGGGAAGGTGCTTTCATTTGAAACTTGGATTTCTGGAAGAACATTCGGTACTCAATATCACCCTTTTGGAGATGCAATTGAAGATCCTAATGATATTCGTTTAGCAAGCTTTGCATTTAATACCATGGATATGCAGTCATTTATGGTCTTTGATTTTTTCATTACCAATGATCAAATTTATGCCTTTTATGAACGTCTTCCACTAGGCAGAGACACATTGGGGAACTATGCAGCATTTTCTTATAAGATTCCAGTTATGAAACGTAATCCTAAAGATGTCCATCGTCTTAAAATTTCATATGATAAAGACAAAGGAACTATCAGCTGGTATATAGATAACAGTCAAGTCTTCCAAGTTGATAAAATTGGCTATCACATTGACCGAAAATTTATGATCCTAGATCATGGAGGAAATGAAGAACTTGTAATACCTAACCAATTGGTAGCTGGATTAGGAATGTTTACACTAATGGACGCATATGAGAAAGGGAAAGGTCTTGTAAAGCTGTCAACTGAAGATGATTTCTATTTTGATCCAGTTCAAGGAGAATCAACTCCTCTAGAATTTGTGGATAACGAGAGTCTTGAAACTAGTCGAATATTTGGTCAAGGCGCTCAATTTGAAGTAAAGCAAGTAAATGTCCTGTATACACCTTCACATTAGTAAATCGAAAAGAGTGTAACCTAGGAAACAAAGGACATAGGTCTTAACTTCAGATGAATTCGAAGCGATTGACCAGATGTTTAAGTAGCATTTTCTTTCAAAAGTAACCCCTACCTATGATAAAATAAAATTCCTTGGCAGGGGCATTTCATAAAACGAGCTGGCATCTATATGACCAGCTCGTTTTTTTCGTATAACCACTAAATATGGTGGCTTCAATTCATCCATCGATTACCTCTCCCTATCATATAAGCAGAAAACTTTAAACTGTTTCTTATTGAATGTATCATTATTTTTGCACGCTAATAAAGAACCACTGATTAGCTAAGTATATAATGGTACTGCTTTTCTCATAACAATCAACTGTTAAGGAGGCTTCAACAATGAATGAAGACAATCAATTTATGCTATCAACTTACACTCTCCCTAATGGGGGTTGAATTAAAAAACAGGCTAGTCATGGCACCAATGACTAACTTCTCTTCTAATCCAGATGGAACTGTCTCAGATGCAGAAGTGAGTTACTATGCACGTCGTTCTAGTGAAGTGAGCATGGTGATTACGGCTTGTACATATGTTACACCGAATGGAAAAGGATTCCACGGTGAATTTGCTGGTGATACAGATGAGATGATTCCGAGCTTATCTCGATTAGCCAAAGCGATTAAAGAACAAGGTGCAAAAGCGATCTTACAAATCTTTCATGGCGGAAGAATGTGCCCTCCTGAATTAGTTCCAAATGGTGAAATTGTCAGTGCAAGTGATGTCCCTGCAGTTAGAGGAGGAGCATCTAGCTAAGCCTAATCCTTAATTAACTGTTTTTATACAGTTGTTCAATAAAGAAGCTACGTATAAAGGTTTTCTGAAGTGGAAACATAACAGCATCTAAAGGTGGCTTATAAAATTTGGAGGTGAAAATTATGTTAAGGGATTCAAAAGTGGATGCGAAGGGACATATTAAAAACAAACAAGACTCTAAAAAGCAAACGAAAAATAAACCTGAAACAAAATAGACTCAAAGGGACAGGACCATTGTTCCAAGCTGGTTCAATTAACCTGTCCCTACGTCCCACGATTATTGAATTTTACGATAGAGTTTATATTTATACCCATCAAGCAAAAAATGTTTTTTTTCTGATGCAATTTGTACAGCACTAGTTATATTTTTGTTCGAAATTGTTAAATCCTTTTGCATCGTTATCAGCTTTGCTTCATTTTCATTCATAATTAAATAGTAAGTTTCTCTTGTTTCCAGTTGTTTAACCGCACTTCCAAAAGATAAGATACCGTCCAAAAGAAAATCTACAATATTCCCTTTCGTACTTCTAACTTCTTTTTGCAAAAGTTCAAATATTACTGCACCTTTAGGAGCTACCTTAAGCACCTTTTCATCGTATTTATTCATTACTATCCTCCAACTCTTGTATTCTCCGATTGTATCTTTTTATATTGAATTCCTCCCAAATATAAGAAATCGTATAGAATACAATGATGGAGATCAAAAATTCAAGTATGTACAAAATAATCATATTCATTGTATCGCTCAGTCCCACGAACAATTGGAGAGCTTGCCATTCCTTTTCAACAAAGAATGTCGTAAGAAGATTTAAAACTAAAACAACTGTCGCAAAACCAATTGAATCCCAAAGATAGTGACGTTTTCTCTTTCTTTTAGATTGATCATCAGTTTCCGTAGGAACCATCTCACCTGTAATCATCCGGGGTATTGTTAGACTTTCATCCTTTCCTGCAAACCACGCTATTGATGCAGGTATCATTACGATAAAGATTATTTCCAATGTACTATTTGCAATATCTTTCGTACTTACATACTTCCAAATTGCTGAAACAAAAAGCAGAATGTACAAGATTGCTAGTGTAATTGCTATCCCCTTTGAAATCAACTGCTGACTTCTTTCATCCATCCCCTTACTCCTCCTCGTATTCAAAAATTTCTTCGATTGGCAATTTAAAAACCTTTGCTATGTCCCATGCTAATTTAAGCGAAGGACTGTACGTTCCGCGTTCCAGGTGTCCAATGGTTTCCCGTCTGACCCCTACTAACTTTGCTAATGTCTGCTGATTCATATTGTGTTTGGCACGATACTCTTTTAACTTAGTCTTCAACAATAATCATCACAACCTAAGTTTTTATGGTTTGTTATATATTTATAACATCTTGTTATAAATATATAACAAAATTATTTTTAAATCAAGATGAAACCATAATATTTTTTTATACTATTTGAAAGAATAAATTAGATTAGGACAAAACTTTTTTAAAATAATAAAAGACCAACCATAATGGTTGATCTTTTGATTGCCTAGCGACGTCCTACTTTCACAGAGGCATTGCTCCAACTACCATCGGCTTATGAGCTTAACTTCCGTGTTCGGTCGTCGGCTTCCGATGAGCGGCAGATTTCTGCGTCAGCTGCACTCGACTCCAATCCTCATGTACAAAGTACATTCCGGTTGTCGCTCCCTTGCTTCCTTGAACTCTTTGCTCCTCGAAACCCGACCTATTCTATTTTATTGTCTTATTCCCGTAAAAAACCTTCTTTTACACCACAAAACCTTTCGGTTTTGAAAAAACAAAAAAAGACCAACCATAACGGTTGATCTCTTAATTGCCTAGCGACGTCCTACTCTCACAGGGACAAAGTCC
>NZ_JBPFDQ010000110.1:0-16255 GCF_059415045.1 Ferdinandcohnia sp. SAFN-114
AGGATTGGAGTGAGCGCAGCTGACGCAGAAATCTGCCGCTCATCGGAAGCCGACCACCGAACACGGAAGTTAAGCTCATGCGCCGATGGTAGTTGGGGCATTGCCCCTGTGAGAGTAGGACGTCGCTAGGCAAACGAAAGATCAACCATTATGGTTGATCTTTTTTGTTTTTTCAAAACCCCAAGGTTTTGTGGTGTAAAAGAATAGGAATATAAAATAGAATAGGTCGCCTTTCGAGGAGGAAAGGTTCGAGGATGCAAGGGAGCGACAACCAGAATGTTCTTTGTAGAAGTTGAAGCAGCTGATGCACAAAATCTGACACTCTTTAGAAGCTGACCACCGAATACGGAAGGTAAGACCTTGCACCGGTGGTAGCTGGGAAATTTTCCTTGTGAGGGTCTAAGACCAACCAGTGTGGTTGGTCTTTTTGTGCTTTAAAGATTAATTTTAGTACAGTTGATATAGGGACATAAGTGTTAATCGTGTAACCCAGAAGGTTGGAAAGTGATAATGATTTAATGGAAAGACATTAAAGCCCCTACACCCCATCAATTTTTTCCTTTAAAAACAAATAAAGCAAAAAGGGAACTTTATCTGCGGATATCGCAAGGAACTGTCTGATAAATGGATAGTCGTTACTAGAGTATGAATGAAGCAGTTCACTCCACCACTCAGTCTCATATCTAGATATCATACTTAAATTATAGAGGAGTAAGTAATGTGTCATGATTTCAGGAAAAAATGATAGAAGCTCCCTTTCTTTTGGCAGATAGTAGCTGTCTTCATATAGATGATATAGAAGCGGTGAACTTGCCAGTGGTAGAAGATAATTATCCTTTTTAATTTGTAATGTTATTGGCCCGCAGTCTTTTCCTTCTGTTGGTTCTTTAATAAGAGTTGTTGAAAATGGCAGTGTGTTTTCAATAAAATCTACAAATCTCCGTGAGGTCATATGATAGCTGTCTAAAGCTTCAGTTGGGATTGATAATATATTCTGAGTTGTGATTGGTGTTTCAATATATAACCTTTGTTGAAAATGCAGAGTAAATAAATTTTGTAATTCGGGAATCCTTTTAAATAACTGCTCCATTGTAAACTTTTCACCTTCCATTTGTTTCACATGAAACATACGTTCAGAAAAGTGGGAAAATAATCCGTTTTTTTGCACCTTTACTTCATCATGAAAAAACTCGTAGCTCTGTTTTTTTCGTTTTCTAGTTGAAACTCCATGTGCAAGTACCGAAGTTGATTCTGGGTACTGGGGATCAACAGTTAGTAAACATGCTTTTAACAATTGTACCATTCCATAAAAGAGAAGAACCGGCTTAATGGATAATGGAGCATTTTGGGATAATTGGTAGTAATTTTGACCATGTTCTAAATAATAGATAAACGGGTAACTGTTTTCATAGCTCTTTTTATCTGCGTCTGTAACTGCCGCTTTTTCATAGCATTTTTGTAGTAAGTGTTGTGTTGTATTTGCTGCATGAAGTGCATTAAATGATTGCCAAATAAAACGATAATCAAACAAATTACTAACCTCCATTAAAAACAAAGAAGTACAAAATATGGGTGAAAAGAGATAATAAAAAACTCTGAATTATTAAATATATCGTTCGATTCTTGACAGTAGTTTACCCAGTTGTTAATCTACTAATAATATTTTGCAATCGAAGGGGGATTTATTACATGTGGGAAACAAAGTTTGCCAAAGAAGGATTAACATTTGATGATGTATTGCTATTACCTGCTAAGTCAGAGGTACTACCTAAGGATGTAAATCTTGGGGTTGCGTTAACAGAAACACTTAAGTTAAATATCCCGATTATTAGTGCGGGTATGGACACAGTAACAGAGCATGAAATGGCAATTGCAATGGCCCGTCAAGGCGGACTAGGGATCATTCATAAGAATATGTCTGTTGAGCAACAGGCTGAGCAGGTTGATAAAGTTAAGCGTTCAGAAAGTGGCGTAATCACAGATCCATTTTTCTTAACTCCTAGTCATCAAGTATTTGATGCTGAACATTTAATGGGAAAATATCGTATTTCAGGTGTTCCAATTGTAAACAACCCACAAGAGCAAATCTTGGTTGGAATTATTACCAATCGTGACCTTCGTTTTATTCAAGACTATTCTATTCAAATTTCAGATGTAATGACAAAGGAAAATCTCGTGACTGCTCCTGTTGGTACTACTTTAGAACAGGCAGAAAAACTTCTACAGAAATATAAAATTGAAAAGCTTCCACTCGTTGATGAAGGTGGAGTATTAAAAGGACTCATTACAATAAAGGATATTGAAAAAGTAATTGAGTTCCCGAATTCAGCAAAGGATTCGCAAGGGCGTCTATTAGTAGGAGCCGCTGTTGGGGTAACAACAGATACAATGCTTCGGGTTGAAAAGCTAGTTAAAGCTGGAGTTGATGCAATTGTTGTTGATACAGCACACGGCCATTCAGCAGGAGTACTTGAAACAGTTAAAACAATTAGAGACGCATATCCAAAACTAAATATTATTGCTGGTAACGTAGCAACAGCAGAAGCAACACGTGCACTTATAGAAGCAGGCGCTAGCGTTGTGAAAGTAGGAATAGGACCTGGTTCTATTTGTACAACTCGTGTTGTAGCAGGTGTTGGTGTTCCTCAAATAACAGCTGTTTACGATTGTGCAACAGAAGCAAGAAAACATGGAGTTTCGATTATTGCTGATGGCGGAATTAAATATTCTGGTGACATCGTTAAAGCATTAGCTGCTGGTGGACATGTCGTAATGCTAGGAAGCTTACTTGCAGGTGTATCTGAAAGCCCAGGGGAAACTGAGATCTTCCAAGGCCGTCGCTTTAAAGTATATCGTGGCATGGGCTCTGTTGCGGCAATGGAAAAAGGAAGTAAGGACCGTTATTTCCAGGAGGATGCGAAAAAGTTTGTTCCTGAGGGTATTGAAGGTCGTCTTCCATACAAAGGCCCACTAACAGACACAATATATCAATTAATTGGTGGTATTCGTTCTGGTATGGGTTACTGCGGCACAAAGAATTTAGAAGAGTTAAGAGAGAATGCACAATTCATTAAAATGACAGGTGCTGGATTACGTGAAAGTCATCCACATGATGTACAGATCACAAAGGAAGCACCGAACTACTCTACTCTCTAAGGTAAATTTAGACAGAACATAATCCATTGGTAGGATTTTTATATTGTGGTAGATAGAGTCATGTACTCTATCTATTTTTTTTGAAGCTGGTATGTTAAAATGTCTTTTGTGCGTATTATGAAAGTGGAGGTTTAAAACGTGAAAAAACAAACACAAAAAAGATTGATTATAAGTATTTTAGCAGTCTTTTTGCTAACGCTTTTTGTAGGACAAATACCTCCTGCAAAAGCAGCACCTGCTCTTGATATAAATGTAAAAAATGCGATATTAATTGATGCAGATACAGGTAAAATACTATATGAAAAAAATGCCGATCAAGCGGCCCCAATTGCAAGTATGGTAAAAATGATGACTGAGTACCTGATAATGGAAGCTATCTCTGAAGGTAGAATATCTTGGGATCAAACTACTCAAATTAGCCAATATGCATATGATATATCTGCAAATAATAACTTTTCAGGTGTTGGCTTACGATTAAATCACGATTATACGGTTGAGGAACTTTATAAAGCAATGGCGATTTATTCTGATAATGCAACAACCATTACATTAGCAGAACTATTAGCCGGTACTGAAGGCGAATTCGTGAAACTTATGAATAAAAAGGCTGAAGAACTAGGCCTTCCAAACTATGAGTTTGTAAATAGTACAGGATTATCAAATTCAATGCTAGGTGATAATTATCCTGAAGGAACGAGTCCAGATGGGGATAATATGTTATCAGCAGAGTCTGTGGCTTTATTAGCCTACTCACTATTACGTGATTATCCAGAAGTATTGGAGATTTCAAGTATCCCTCAATTGGAATTTTATGATGAGAAACTGGATAACTGGAACTGGATGTTGAAACACGATCCAAAGGTATCCCCATATCTTGCAGATTTCTATTATGAGGGAATGGATGGGTTAAAAACAGGTACAACACCAGCAGCTGGTTATTGCTTTACAGGAACTGCTGAACGTAACGGAAAAAGATTAATTTCAGTCGTGATGGGAGCAACAAGCGAACCAGAACGTTTCAAAGAGACTCGTAAACTATTAGATTATGGTTTTAATAATTTTGAACAAATTGAAGTTTACCCTGAAGGATATCAATTAAAGGGTAATAAAGAATTAAAGGTAGTCAAAGGAAAAGAAAAGAAAGTAGAAATTTCAACTAAAGCACCAGTAAAATTATTAGTTAAAAAGGGTGTAGATAAGTCAGCATTTAAAGCAGAATATGTATTTGATGACAAGGTTGTTTCTAAGGATAAAGAAATAACAGCGCCTTTTAAAGAAGGAACAAAAGTGGGCCATATGAATGTATCCTATGATGGTGATGACTTAGGCTATATTACCGCAAATGGTGATGATAAATTACAGGTACCACTTGTGACAGATACAGGTGTTGAAAAGACAAACTGGTTCGTGCTCATGATGAGAGGAATTGGTGGATTCTTTGGTGATATTTGGTCAAGTGTGGCAAACACTGTTAAGGGCTGGTTCTAATATAAAGGTCTCCTTCTCTGTAGAAGGAGGCCTTTTTGTTTCCATATTATACTATTTTGGTATAATTACTAGGAAAGTAGAAAATTATGAGTTAGAATATTCTTAGTTTATTTTCTATTGGGCATTCACTATAGTTAAAAATATGATATGATTATGCCTATAAAATTAGATAACGAATCATTGGAGGAATCGTAATGGCAAATACAGGAACAGATCGAGTAAAACGTGGTATGGCTGAAATGCAAAAGGGCGGCGTAATTATGGACGTTGTCAATGCAGAACAAGCTAAAATTGCAGAAGAAGCAGGCGCTGTAGCAGTAATGGCTTTAGAGCGAGTACCTGCTGATATTCGAGCGGCTGGTGGAGTTGCTAGAATGGCGGACCCTACAATAGTCGAGCAAGTAATGGGTGCTGTTACTATTCCAGTTATGGCTAAAGCTCGTATTGGTCATATTGTAGAAGCTAGAGTATTAGAAGCTCTTGGCGTTGACTACATTGATGAGAGTGAAGTATTAACTCCAGCTGATGAAGAGTTCCACTTAAATAAACGTGATTTCACAGTTCCATTTGTTTGTGGCTGCCGTGACTTAGGCGAAGCAACTCGCCGAATTGCAGAAGGTGCATCTATGCTTCGTACAAAAGGTGAGCCTGGAACAGGAAATATTGTAGAAGCTGTTCGTCATATGAGAAAAGTGAATGCTCAAATTCGTAAAGTTGTTGGCATGAGTGAAGATGAGCTTATGACAGAAGCAAAAAATCTAGGAGCACCATTTGAATTATTGCTTCAAATCAAACAAGAAGGTCGCCTTCCAGTTGTTAACTTTGCAGCAGGTGGTGTAGCAACTCCAGCTGACGCAGCACTTATGATGCAACTTGGAGCAGATGGAGTATTTGTTGGATCTGGTATTTTCAAATCAGATAATCCTGCAAAATTTGCTCGTGCGATTGTAGAAGCTACTACACATTATCAAGATTATGAATTAATTGCACACCTTTCTAAAGGATTAGGAAATGCTATGAAAGGTATTGAAATTTCATCATTATTACCAGAACAACGTATGCAAGAAAGAGGCTGGTAAGTAAGAGGGTGTTCAGACGTGGTTAAAATCGGAGTATTAGGACTTCAAGGGGCTGTCAGAGAACATGTTCGTTCTGTAGAAGCCTCTGGAGCGGAAGCAGTCGTTGTAAAAAAAGTTGAACAACTTGAAGAAATTGACGGATTAATTATCCCTGGCGGGGAAAGTACTACAATGCGCCGATTAATTGATAAATATGAGTTTATGGAGCCACTTCGCTCATTTGCTGAGCAAGGTAAGCCGATGTTTGGAACATGTGCAGGGCTCATTCTACTTGCGAAGCAGCTTGTTGACTATAAGGAGTCACATCTTGGACTTATGGATATTAAAGTTGAGAGAAACTCATTTGGCCGTCAGCGTGAGAGCTTTGAGGCGGAGCTTATGATTCCTGGAATCGCTGAAGACTTTGTCGGAGTATTTATTCGCGCACCACATATTGTGGAAGCAGGAGAAAATGTCGAAATTCTTGCAAAGCATAATGGTAGAATAGTTGCAGCCCGTGAAGGACAATATTTAGGCTGCTCCTTCCATCCAGAATTAACAGATGATCACCGCTTTACAGCGTATTTTGTAAAAATGGTCGAAGAATCAAAAGCAAAAAACCTTGTATAAACAATTAAAACATGGTAAAACTTTATATAAATAATATAAAATGTGAAATCTATGATAGGAACTAGTAGCTCGTCTTTTTTCCTAAGAGAGTCGGTGGTTGGTGTGAACCGATGAAAAAAGCTTGTGAATCCATCCTTGAGTGAAATACTGAATGCATCATTCAAGTAGGTATTTTCGGTAAATCCGTTATCTTTTTCAAGAGGGGGATACTTGTATCCTCAACTAGGGTGGTAACGCGGGTTAACTCTCGTCCCTTTTTTAGGGGCGGGAGTTTTTTGTTTGCCGTAACTACCGATAAGCGGCGTATTTCTGCGTTGGCTTGGTTCTCTGGTCCTCAAGTAGGTTAGCTACGCTCCGGTCCTCGAACCTGCGCCGCCTTGAAATACTTGCTTTTCGACAGTCACGAATGGTTACACATTGTTACTATAACTCATAGATTTTAGGAGGTTTAAGAGATGTTAGATATTAAATTTTTACGAAGCCATTTTGATGAAGTGAAGGAGAGACTCAAGTATCGTGGTGAGGATTTAACAGACCTGGGGCGTTTTGAGGAGTTAGATAAAAAGCGCCGCGAGCTCATTTTGAAGACTGAGGAGTTAAAAAGCCGTAGAAATGAAGTGTCAGGTCAAATCGCTGTTTTGAAACGAGAGAAAAAAGATGCAGATGCTCTCATTTTAGAAATGCGTGAGGTTGGTGATAAGGTCAAAGAATTAGATACGGAATTACGAGATGTGGAAGGACAATTAGAGCATCTAATGTTATCCATTCCGAATTTACCACATGAAAGTGTGCCAATTGGTGAATCTGAGGATGATAACGTTGAAATCCGTAAATGGGGAGAGCTCCCTGAGTTTGGATTTGAACCAAAGCCACATTGGGAAATTGCTGATCAACTTGAAATTTTAGACTTTGAACGTGCAGGAAAAGTAACAGGTAGCCGTTTTGTATTTTATAAGGGGCTTGGGGCAACACTTGAAAGAGCATTATTTAATTTTATGTTAGACCTACATGTAGAGGAACATGGATATGAAGAGGTTATTCCTCCATACCTAGTCAATCGTGCAAGCATGACAGGTACAGGACAGCTTCCAAAGTTTGAAGAAGATGCATTCCTCATTGAAAATGAAGATTACTTCTTAATTCCGACTGCCGAGGTTCCAGTTACAAACCTACACCGTGATGAGATTATAGGCGGAGAAGAGTTACCAATTAAATATGCGGCGTTTAGTGCTTGCTTCCGCTCTGAAGCTGGTTCAGCGGGAAGAGATACAAGAGGGTTGATCCGCCAGCATCAGTTTAATAAGGTAGAACTAGTGAAGTTTGTAAAACCAGAAGATTCTTATCAAGAATTAGAAAGTTTAACAGCAAATGCTGAAAAGGTACTTCAGTTACTAGGTCTTCCATATCGTGTCCTAAGCATGTGTAGTGCAGATTTAGGATTTACTGCAGCAAAAAAATATGACATTGAAGTGTGGATTCCAAGCTACGGAACATACCGTGAAATTTCTTCTTGTAGTAATTTTGAGGCATTCCAGGCAAGACGAGCCAATATTCGTTTCCGTCGTGATCGAGATTCAAAACCTGAGCACGTTCATACATTGAATGGTTCTGGGCTTGCAATTGGTCGAACAGTTGCGGCAATCCTAGAGAATTACCAACAAGAAGACGGTACAGTCATCATTCCGGAAGTATTACGTCCTTATATGAGAAATAAAGAAGTAATTGGTCCTAAGTAATCGATTAAAATATTGGCCAGGATTTTACCACTTTCCTGGCCTTATAAAAAAAGATAAAGATATTGTTGACATATAATTTAAAACTATGGTATATTATTTCTTGTCGATACGGAGGAATACCCAAGTCCGGCTGAAGGGATCGGTCTTGAAAACCGACAGGGGTGTTAAAGCCCGCGGGGGTTCGAATCCCTCTTCCTCCGCCATAATTTTTAAATAATACTAGCGCATAAAGTATTGGAGATGAACTCGTTGCTATTACAGTAACGAGTTTTTTGCTATTTACAAATATTTTATCAATAAAGAACCCCTTTTGAGTGATTATCTCAAAAGGGGTATTGTCGTTCTAGCTTTTTAAAAGTTCGGTTTGTCTGATAAACTTCGAGATTTTCTCGATAATTAGTTCGACTGAACCTTCATCTTGTAAAATATCGTATTCATTGATATTTAATCGAAGAACAGGGCAAGCAGTAAAATTATTGATCCATTTCTCATAACGTCCGTGCATTTCTTCCCAATATGAAATAGGAGTTTGTTGCTCCATCGGTCTGCCGCGTTCTTGGATTCGATTAATGATATCATCAAGGCTGCCTTCAAGATAAATTAATAAATTCGGATGTGGGAAATATGGTGTCATTACCATCGCATCAAAAAGGTTAGTATATGTCTCATAATCGACAGGCGCCATGGTTCCCTTTTCATAATGCATTCTCGCAAATATGCCTGTGTCCTCATAGATAGAACGATCTTGGACAAATCCTCCGCCATATTCAAAGATTTTCTTTTGCTCTTTAAAACGTTCTGCAAGGAAATAGATTTGAAGGTGGAAGCTCCATCTCTCAAAGTCTGCATAAAATCGATCTAAATATGGATTCGTATCCACTTTCTCAAAGGAGGTCCTAAATCCAAGTGCATTTGCAAGTGCATTTGTCATCGTAGACTTTCCAACACCAACTGTACCTGCAATGGTGATCACTGCATTACTAGGGATATCATATTTATTACGCAAATTCATTCTGTCTTACTCCTTTTTCAAGAATGGTGTCTTCTATTTTTGATAGGATTTGTTCAAGATCCTGTTTATTCTGTACAAAGTCTAGCTTGTCTCCGTTAAATCGTATAACAGGAATATTTGGGTGTGTCTTTTCGAACTTTGCCATTGATTGCTCATAATCAAGGCTTAATTGACTAAGATAAGCTGGGTCAATACCTTTTTCGATGTCTCGACCACGCATCTTAATCCGTTCTAATAAAGTATCGAGGCTAGCGTGTAAATAGATGACGACATTCGGTACTGGCATATCAGCGGTTAGAATTTCATAAATCTGTAAGTATTTTTGAAATTGCTGAGTTTTCAATGTCCGCTCAGCGAAGATTAGGTTTTTGAATATATGATAATCCGCAACAACCGGTTGATTTTTTTGAAGGTAATTTTGATTTATGTCTTCAAGTTGTTTGTATCGGTTACAAAGGAAAAACATTTCTGTTTGAAAACTCCATTCATCAATATTCGTATAAAATTTACCCAAGAATGGATTTTCATCGACTATCTCTTTCAATAAGGCAAATTCGAATTGCTCTGAAATAGCCTTAGCGAGAGAGGTCTTCCCAACTCCGATCGGACCCTCTACTGTAATAAAGGGAATCCTACTACCCATCTCGTGTCCCCCTTTTTATATCAATCAAATGACAGATAAGCATTATTTTATCACAGGAAGATAGATGTTTGTTATTAATTGTCGAAAAAACAGACTGGGAAATATTATAGTTTTCTTATTGTGCACTAAATAGAAAAAGGAACTCGATTTTTCGAGTTCCTTTAAATGATGTCATCGTTTTACGACATTGAAATTATCTGTGATCAACAGCCAGTTTTGAGGGAACGGTAGCCCCAGCTTCCAATAGCTGATTCCTCGTAGATTCAATTCTTTAATCAAATCAAACTTTGCCTGTATGCTTCTAGCATCCTCAAACCAAACCTTATGTTGCTTTCCAGCCGAGTCCGTATAATCAAAGTGAGGAGCTTGTGCCTTCGTATCGTATTGGATTGGTACATTATGTTGCTTTGCGAGTTCAATTGCTCGCTGTGGGCTTACTGCCTTTGCATATTCGCCCCCTTGCACAAAAGGCAATGTCCAATCATAGCCATAGAGGTTTTGCCCCATCATTATTTTTGACGCTGGCATCTCAGTGATGGCATATTCAAGAACCTCTCGAACAGGACCAATTGGTGATACTGCCATTGGTGGTCCGCCACTATATCCCCATTCATACGTCATGATGACAACAAAGTCCACGATTTCACCGTGTGCTTTATAATCGTGTGCTTCGTACCAAGCGCCCTTTTGTTCTGCACTTGTTTTAGGAGCTAGTGCAGTGGATAGTAGCCAGCCTTCTTGGCTAAAGCGCTGTTTTGCTTTACGCAAGAAGTTGTTATAGGCTTCGCGGTCTTCTGGTCGTAAAAACTCCATATCAAAATGAATATCACGGAACCCATATTTTTTTGCTGTTTCTACGATTGTATCTAACAGCTTATTTTGGACATTTTGGTCGTTAAGCACAATACGACCTAGTTCATTGCTAAATTGTCCTTCTTCTAAATTCGCTACGACCATCATAAGGGTTACGTTATTTGCACTTGCAATGCTTGGCAAATTGTTCAATGGTGGTTCTTTTAGAGTGCCATCTCGTTGGATTTGAAAGTTAAATGGGGCTAAGTATGTTAAGTATGGAGCTGCTTGTCGTGAACTTCTTTCAAGAGCGGGACTTACTGAAGTTCCTGATGGTTCCACATAAGCATTGGTTTCTACATTTCGTTTTGGGCGTGCAGGAATATAGAGTCTAAGACCTACATTTAATGGACGATTCGGTGGTATTTGGTTGATTTGTGCTAATTGCTGATAATTAAGTCCAAATTTATTTGCAATTGACCAGAGGCTATCGCCTGGTTGGACCCAGTAAAATTGTCCAACAATAGGAATAACGAGTGCCTGGCCAATCGCAAGATTACCGGGGTCTGGAATTTGGTTTGCACGAACGATTTCATCTACTGTAGTGCTGTACGCTTGAGCGATTCCAAATAAGGACTGACCTCGCTCTACAACATGAATTTGCATGTTTGACCTCCTCATTCTACAATCTAGGTAACACACCTTTATTACTCTATGAGAGAATAAGAAAGATGATGCTTGGATAAAATGTTTAACTTTATTTAGTCGGGGTCATACTCCGACTAAATAAAGTTAAAGCCTACGGTGGATGCCACAGATTTTCAAGGGTACTTTTCGAGCTTAAGATCAAAGACTAAGTACGCCACTTCCTGTGGCAACGTCTTTGTGACCGACCTCGTGTGGGCCTAAAAAATCTGGGCGCAAATACGCCAAGGCGCATTTGATTTATCTAGTGAGGGAGTATTTACTTTGATGAAATCTGACGAATATTATATGAAATTGGCGATTGAAGAAGCAAAAAAAGCAGCTGATATAGATGAAGTGCCTATTGGTGCTGTTCTTGTTATAAATGATGAAGTTATTGCAAAAGCCCATAACCTTCGTGAAACACAGCAACGTTCAATTGCCCATGCAGAACTATTGGCACTTGATGAAGCCTGTCGACGTTCAGGCACTTGGAGATTAGAGGATTCTACCTTGTATGTCACTCTTGAGCCCTGTGCAATGTGCTCGGGGGCTATCGTGCTATCGCGGGTAAAACGGGTCGTTTACGGGGCGAGTGATCCTAAGGGAGGATGTGCGGGAACCTTAATGAACCTTTTACAGGAACAACGATTTAATCATCAAACTGAGGTCGTTTCAGGTATTTGTGAGGAAGAATGCAGCGAACTCCTAAGTTCATTTTTTAGACAGCTTCGAAAGAGAAAAAAAGATGAAAAGAATCGCACTACTGGTTCTACTTGAAAAAACTTACAGTTGGAATACGTTGATTTTTTTTGACTGAGCCTTTATACTAAGAATGTGTCACAAAGACACCTAACAATTTGGTATCAATTTTGCCGTGCTAAGCGGGGAGGTAGCGGTGCCCTGTACTCGCAATCCGCTCTAGCGAGGCCGAATCCCTTCATAGAGGGTAGTTATTGTAGGGTCTGCCTCAAGTAAGTGGTGTTGACGTCTGGGTCCTACGCAATGGGAACCCGTGAATCCTGTCAGGTCCGGAAGGAAGCAGCAGTAAGCGGATTCTCCCATGTGCCGTAGGGTTGCCTGGACCGAGCTAACTGCTTGAGTAACGCCTGGGGTAACTATTCGACGGAAGGTGCACGGCAGTTATACTACATAAAACAACTCACTCATTCGGGTGGGTTTTTTTATTGTCTAGTTCAAGGCTCCATCGGCGCTCTGGGCTAAGTCAATTGCTTCGGAAGGTTGCGCTCGTCTTATGCTTGGCACCTAAAGTTGAGCTTCTTGAACTGTTCTTGTTTTTTCTAGATTTTTTCAGTGAATGATATAATCACTTTGTACAGAATATTCACTTCCTGTATAATAGGAAGTGGACAAAGAGAAGGAGGGGCAATATCAATGGCATATCAAGCATTATACCGTGTCTTTCGGCCACAAACCTTTCATGACGTGGTCGGACAAGAACATATAACCCAAACATTAAAGAATGCCCTTCTTCAAGAAAAATTTTCTCATGCTTACCTTTTCTCAGGACCAAGGGGAACAGGAAAAACGAGTGCTGCGAAAATCTTTGCAAAAGCCGTTAACTGTGAGCGTTCTCCAGTAGCTGAGCCTTGTAATGAGTGTGCCGCATGTCGGGGAATTACCGACGGCTCAATTTCTGATGTGATTGAAATTGATGCTGCATCAAACAATGGTGTCGATGAAATTAGAGATATTCGCGATAAAGTGAAGTATGCTCCCAGTGCAGTACGCTACAAGGTATATATCATTGATGAAGTACATATGCTTTCAATCGGTGCGTTTAACGCCTTGTTAAAAACATTGGAGGAACCACCAAGACATGTCATTTTCATTTTAGCAACAACCGAACCACATAAAATTCCACTTACGATCATCTCCAGATGTCAACGCTTTGATTTTCGTCGGATTACAACTCAAGCAATCGTAGGGAGAATGAAAACGATCATATCTGAACAAAACGTGACAGTGGATGATCAAGCTCTTTATGTAATCGCAAGAGCTGCTGAAGGTGGAATGCGGGATGCGTTAAGTTTATTGGACCAAGCGATTTCCTTCAGCGACGAAGAGGTAAAACTTGAAGATGTTCTCACGATAACTGGAGCTGTTTCACAATCGCTGCTCACGAATGTGGTTAGGGCGACACACGACCGAGATGTCCGAACAGCTTTGAAGACGCTCGATGAAATGATGGACCTTGGGAAAGACCCAATGAGATTTATCGAAGATTTAATCTTCTATTATAGGGACATGCTTTTATATCAAACAGCACCCCAATTAGAAGAAGTGATGGAGCGGGTATTAGTTGATGAAGATTTTTCGGACCTTGCAAAAAATATCCCTAATCATGAAATTTACGAAACCATGGATATTTTAAACCAAGCCCAGCAGGAGATGAAGTGGACGAACCATCCGCGAATTTTTCTAGAGGTAGCACTTGTAAAGCTTACTCAAATGGATAAACAACATTCATTTGAGTCATTGCCACAAATTGAAGGCTTAATGAATAAAATAAATATGTTAGAATCTGAACTTGCATCAATTAAGGAAAAGGGTGTAACAGCCCAACCACAAGATGCAAAGCCTGCTGAAAAACGTCCACAAAAAACATCTAGAAATGGTTACAGAACCCCAGTGGGAAGAATAAATGAGGTTTTAAAGAGTGCAACTAGACAGAATCTTGATTTATTAAAAGGAAAATGGGGCGATATGCTTGATCAACTTCGAAGTCAAAACAAAGTGTCTCATGCAGCCCTTTTAATTGAAAGTGAACCAGTTGCAGCTTCTTCAAATGCGTTTGTGTTAAAGTTTAAATATGAAATCCATTGTAAAATGGCATCTGAAAACACAGAAGTAAAAGAAAATCTCGAAAACATACTTACCACATTAACCGGAAATAGGTTTGAAATGATTGGTGTACCCGATGATGAATGGGGTAAAATTAGAGAAGAGTTTATCCGTGGGCAAAAAACCGATGATGATCAAGGGCCTGAGGAAACCGAGGACCCTCTTATTGCAGAAGCGATGAAGATTGTTGGTGCAGAGCTCATTGAAATAAAGGAATAATAAACATATAGGAGGAATGTAACATGATGCGTGGCGGCGGAATGGGTAATATGCAAAAAATGATGAAACAAATGCAAAAAATGCAAAAGGATATGGCAAAGGCACAGGAAGAACTTGCTGAAAAGGTGGTAGAAGGTACTGCTGGTGGTGGTATGGTCACTGTAAAAGCAAATGGCCAAAAAGAAATTATTGACGTTATCATTAAAGAAGAAGTGGTAGACCCTGATGATATCGAAATGCTACAGGACCTTGTTTTAGCAGCAACAAATGATGCCCTTAAAAAGATCGAAGACCTAACAAATGAAACAATGGGTCAATTTACTAAAGGAATGAACCTTCCATTCTAATCGGTTGAAAGGACTTAGATAGATATGCATTATCCTGAACCAATATCTAAGCTAATAGATAGCTTTATGAAATTGCCAGGTATCGGCCCAAAAACGGCCGTGCGTCTGGCTTTTTTTGTACTAAGTATGAAAGAGGATGTCGTGCTTGATTTTGCTAAAGCGCTTGTCAATGCAAAGCGAAATCTCACATATTGCTCAAATTGCGGGCATATAACAGATAGAGACCCTTGTTACATTTGTGAAGATGAACGTCGCGACAAAACAGTGATCTGTGTCCTACAGGATCCGAAAGATGTAATCGCAATGGAAAAAATGAAAGAATACAACGGTCTTTATCATGTCTTACATGGGGCAATCTCCCCAATGGATGGTATTGGTCCAGAAGATATTAAAATTCCTGAATTACTGAAAAGACTTCAGGATGACACGGTACAAGAAATTATTTTAGCGACTAATCCGAACATTGAAGGGGAAGCTACAGCTATGTATATTTCTCGTTTACTAAAACCAACGGGTATTAAAATTACAAGAATTGCTCATGGCTTACCAGTTGGTGGAGATTTAGAATATGCTGATGAAGTAACACTATCAAAGGCACTTGAAGGTCGCCGGGAATTATAGGAGGTCTTTTATGCTTTTTAAAAAGAAGGGAAAGCTTCGAAAAGAATATAATCAAGAGCTCTTTAGTCAGTTAGAAATGGCAAAGAAGGAATGGATGAGACAGAAAAATCTTATCGAAAAAAGTGTTGAACCTTCTGATGATGTTTTAAGTGAACTTAAAGTCGCAGAAACCAAATACTTCTTTTTACTAAGAGAAGCAAAAAGGCGAAAAGTATTTCTATAAAAATAAATCCTATCAAGGAAGTAAGACTTTCTCTGATGGGATTTTTTATTATGAATAGAAACATTAAATAAAAATAGGACAAGAGGTTCTTAAAACTCCCCACTCACATAGAATAATAGTACAAGTTGTGAGAAGGAGTGAAGTCTGATTGGAACCAAAGTTTGTTATAGCCATACTTGGAGGATTAATTGTACTTGTTCTTTTAATAGGAGCACCTCTTAAGCCAATTCGGCTAGTGGGACAAGTATTCGTTAAAATCCTAATCGGCGCATTGTTTCTATTTTTCTTAAATGCATTTGGACAATCATTTGATCTGCATGTACCAATAAATCTAGTGACTTCTGCAGTATCTGGTCTACTCGGTCTCCCAGGCTTAGCGGCACTTGTAATTATAGATTTATTTATAGTAGGATAAAAAAACAAATGGAGTCTCATTTGTTTTTTTATTGTTTAAATTTGATGGCAGATTATAAAATAGTGGAATGGTAAGAAAACGAAAATTATTTCAATATAATTTGTTGACTTTTAGTTGAATTGGGTATATATTTATATCTCTCACAGGGAATACCTTAAAATAAGAAAAAACGTAAAAAAATATGTTGACTTATTTTTGTGAGGATGTTATATTAATAAAGTCGCTTCTGAGAGGCGAAACAAAAGTCCTTTGAAAACTGAACACAATACAAGCGTCAACGTTTAATTCAAAAGTAACAAACTATTGAGCAATCAATACTCTTATTGGAGAGTTTGATCCTGGCTCAGGATGAACGCTGGCGGCGTG
>NZ_JBPFDQ010000111.1:0-16213 GCF_059415045.1 Ferdinandcohnia sp. SAFN-114
AATGTCACAATACTTATCTCAAGTATTGCCATTTTGGAGGTGTTTTATATTGTCTCACTATTTTAGGTTAGTCCAAATACCGTTGTAATCCCAAAGGCTTTTAACATGATAAAATCAGAAAAGATGAGGGTGCTGAATCCACCAATAACTGTTAACGCAGATGCTGTAATCGCACGCCCAATTTTAGTCATAGCCGTTACCATAGCTTCTTGAGATTCTATTCCTTTTTCTTTCTCTTCTTGGTACCTTTCCATGAGTAGTATCGTAAATTCAGTACCTATCCCTAATATCAATGCACTAAGAACAGCAGTTAAGGGATTGATTGCTACATCTAAGAAATACATCATTGCCGCAGACCAACCAATTACAAGCACAATTGGAAGGATTGGATACAACGCTTGTTTTATACGACGGTACAGAACAAGTAAACTTAAAAATACTGCCCCAATTCCTAAGAAAGTTGAGAAGTGGCGGTTATCTGTTAAAGTGCTAATGCTTTTAACTGCAAGAACCATCATACCCGTTGAAGTTACTTCTACACCATCAGGTGATTGTATGTCGTTTTCAATGGCTTCTATTAATTCTTTTTGCTCTTCCATTCCCATATTTTCAACACTAAAAGTAATGGAAGCCATTTTCTTATCTTCTGTGACCATTGATGATTTCATAACTTCTGGAAAGGAAGTGATTAATTGTTCTATTTCATCTTGATTAGAAGGTAATTGACCATCATTCATCATAGCCATTACTGATGCAATGCTTGATGAAGATTCAATAGTATCGTATTTATTAAGCTGACTTTCTTCGAAATTTTTCATCCATTGAAGAACTTCTGGTCTTGTTACATCTTCAGCTTCAACCATAAAATTCACTTCCATTGTTGAACCTATGGTATCTCGAATTTCATTTAAACCTATTAATGCTGGGGAATCTTGTGGCATAAGTTTTTCAATATCTGTTTCCACTCTAAGATTATCTTCAAATGTAAAACCACCAACTGATAGTCCAATTGCTAATAATAAAACAATCAGAGGATAGGCAACAACTTTTCTTGATAACCACCCAAGAGCTTTTTCTATCTTATTAGAATGTTGCTTTTTAACAGAATGCTTTTGTTTTCGGTCACGAATGTTTAAGATCGAAAACATCAAAAATAATTCAAGAACATAAAGGACAAAGACACCAATGGATAACATTTTACCAAAATCTTGAATCATTGGAACTTTAGAAACTAATAAGGTAATAAAGCCTGCTGCCATTGTAATTACAGCAATACCCACAGCTGGTCCCATATGCTTAATTGAAGTAATAACGGATTCTTTAGCATTGCTTGTTTTTGTGAATTCTTCATCGTATCTATTATGGAATTGGATCGCAAAGTCGGCACCAAGACCAATTAAGATTGGAAGAATTGCCATTGTTACCATACTTAGTGGAATACCTAAATACCCCATCAAACCGAATGTCCAAACAATTCCAAGAAGTACAATCGGTAAAGATAATAAGCGCCATCTAACAGGGAACACAATCAATAAGATTACTAACATAAGAACAACTGAAAGACCAAGCATAACTGCCATATCTTTAGTCATGCTATTTTGTATAGCTTGCGTTAGTTTTGGAGTACCTGATACAAGTGATTTTAGTCCATTAATGTCTTTTTCCTTAAATGTATCTTCGACATCAATAACAGCTTGATTCATTTCATCAATGGATAAATTTCCAGCTAATTTTATAACAATAAGTGCGTGTTCTCCGTTTTGTGGTAAAAGTTTATTAGCCATTTCTTGAACATTACCATTTTCATCAAAAAGAACGGTTTTAATAAAATCTTCGTTTGATAAAGATGGTTCGCCCATTTCTGTCATTTGTTTCATTTGAGCACCATATTGTGCTTCTATCTGTTGCATTACTTGTAATTTAGTTTCTTCTGCTACCTTTGCTTGCATCTCTTCCGAAGCACCTTGTTCTTTTGCTACTTGAACAGCTTGATTGATCGCCTCATCAACTGTCTGATTAATTTGTTGTTCAAAGGCTTCCTTCTGTTGCTGTGCTTTATCAACAGCCAACTCAACCATTGAAGCAGGGCTAAATACAGTATCGATTAAAGTATTTTTATTTAACTCTTTTTGTATGGCGTTCATTTCATCAATTGACGCAAGAATCTCTTTTTTGTCTCCCGATAACAATACAAAAATAGATTCACCGCCAAATTGTTCCTGAAAACGAAGATTATCTTGGAAAACAGGGTCATCTGATGGAATCATCATATCTTGACCTGTTTTTACTTCAATTTTTGTTGCTCCAATAACCATAATTACTGTCATTAAGGTTATTAAAATAATAGATAAAAAAGATTTCTCTGTTGTCCATTTACTAATAGTGGAAAAAAATGACTTCACTATTATTCCCCTTTCTCCGAGAACGCTTTGTTTAGTAAATTCATAAACGTTTGTGTTTCTTCCTCTGTCCACTTACTAAAATAATGTTCTAAAACTTCATTTCTTTTTTTGGTGATTTGGTTATATAAATTTTCGCCTTTTTCTAAGAAAGTAAGCCAAATAAGTCTTCTATCGGTTGTATCTCTTTCTCTAACGACATAATCTAATTTAGTCATCTTATCAATTAATAACGATGCAGCTCCTGTTGTAGTACCTAATTCGTTAACTATATCCTTTAAGTTACACTTTTTAGCTTTAGAATATAGATTGAAGTACGATAAATTGAGGGAATGTAATCTTTTCCTCAAAAATGTCTTGTGTTTCTTTTCCGAGACTTCTTATCAAATGCGAATTAAGATAATCAATTTTTACGGGTATTCGGAAATCGTGTGGAAAGAGGGCTAAAAGGAACCCTCTTCCATTGCCTTAGTCAATGTGTAAATATCAGCACCATATAACTTCTCATTATTGGAAATATTCGAAGAAATCTCTACTCCAAGTACGCTATAGGCGAAAAACAATAGTGTAAGAATCTCCGTCCAAATGTGAAACTATGTCTCTGTCCTGTTATGTTTTTCCGGCAAATAAATAATAATAAATCAGAATCTCCCCGATTTGAATATGGAATATAACAGCCAAAGAAACATCAATATAGCTACTCCAAATCCAATTTCAATAGCCGGTATGTTCCAGAGAAGGGTCGATTGCCTACTCAATGCAGAGCCAATAATTAGTCCAACCATAATAATGCTAAAAGCAAGTAAGACAATACTAAAGGATAAACGATTACTAATACGATCTAATTTAGTTAAAAACAGATCAAGTTCGGGAATTGTAATTTCCATGCGCATTTTCCCTTTTTTCAATACGGATGTCAATTCTTGGATAGATTTCGGCAATTCCGTAAGTATTTCCGCATATTCAAACAAGTGGTTTAAAACATTTTCGGCTACCTTTTTGGGGTGATAACGTTCCTTTAACAGCTGGCGACCAAAAGGTTCGGCCACTTTGATGATACTAAGTTCGGGATCTAACTGTTCCACCGTCCCTTCGATGGTAAGAAGTGTTTTTCCCAATAAGATTAGATCTGCTGGAATCTGAATATGGTGTTGATAGGCTACAGAAAAAAGATCATTTACCGCCTCACCAAGACTGACCTGGCTTAAAGGGACATCGTAATACTTCTCCTTTAGCTGATCTACATCCGATCTTAATCGCTGCATATTGACATCATCAGGCACCAATCCCATGCGGGTAATCGCTTTAATCACTCCGTCCGTGCTTTGACGCATCATCGAAATGACCAAAGAGGCAAAATGAGACTTCATTTCCGGAGTAAGGCGGCCAACCATACCAAAATCCATAAAAACGATGACTTCTCCTGGTAATGCTAAGATATTCCCCGGGTGAGGATCTCCATGAAAAAAGCCTTCGATCAAAATTTGATGGAAAATAGCACGAACTAACCGTTCAGCCAAGACCTTACAGTTATATCCTTTAAAATCATTTTTTTTAATTTCGTTCAATTTTTTCCCTTCAACGTATTCCATCGTCAGCACTTTTTGCGTTGAATAATCCCAATATACCTTAGGGACACGAATTTTCGGATCGTTTTCAAACTGTTTATCGACCTTTTCCGCATTTCGTCCTTCAATGGTATAATCCAATTCAGTTCGAAGAGACATGGAAAATTCTTCAACCATATCCCGTATCTGATATCGAGCCGCCCAATTCAACCGTAGTTCAGCTAGCATCGCTAACTCTTGAAGGATTTCTAAATCAGTTTCAATAATATTTCTGATGTTAGGACGTTGGATCTTTACAGCGACTCGCTCACCAGAATTCAAAACCGCGAAATGGACTTGTCCAATAGAAGCCGCCGCAAGGGGAGATTCATGAAATTCTTCAAATACAGAGTCTATCGCCCCACCTAACTCTTGTTCGATAATAGTTTTTACCTCTTGAAATGAAAAGGGAGGCACACGATCTTGGAGTTTCTCCAGCTCATGAATGATGTCAGCAGGAATTAAATCCGGACGTGTACTCGCAATCTGCCCCATTTTAACAAAGGTTGGTCCCAATTCCTCCAAGAACAATCGAACCCGTTCACCCAACGTTTTTGTATGAATCTCTGGATAGTCTTCGACAAATAACCGTTTAGGCAAGGAAAGAAGTTCAAGAAGTCCTAATTCCTTGATCAAAAAACCGAATCCATTGCGGGAAAATGCCGCTACGATATCTCGATAGCGTTGAAAATGTCGAATTCTTTTTTCAAAAATAGGAGACCCTCCTTCCGTAACAACCAGGGTACCATCTTTTATCTCAATCCGGTTTATTTTCTCGGTTCTCTAATTGATCCAACCGTTGTTCCAATCGCTGAATATCATCTTTGGAAGCTAGACTTAATTCACCCAACAATTCTTTGATTCTTTTGCTTATCATCTGATCCAACTCTTTTTGCGTTTCTTCGCCTTTTTGTAATAATTGGTCAACAAATTCTTTTGACTCCTCACGGCTCAATTCCCCTTTCTTCACCCACTCATCTACCATTTTTTCAGCCTGTTCTTTACTCGTCACTACAAGTCCTAATCCTAATGCCATTCCTTTTCTGATCATGTTTTTCATTCTGGGGATCCTCCTCATAAGATTAGTACTTTTTTTTATTGATTAACGAAATCACATCCATGATTTTTTGTTCCGCATCCCGTTCACCAGCTTCTATGCATTCTTTAATCTTAGTAATATCGTATGCTTGAAAATGCCCTACTTGAGGACGGAAGATTACATCTGCAAAACGAAGATTTTTCCGTCTCATTTCAACCATCATAAGGGATAAGGAACGGTTTATCACATCAAACATATTACGTGGCTCTCGTTCTTCGTGTTCCCTTTCCACATCTACAGCCATCACGATATCTATACCTTCATTTCGGGCTATATCTGCCGGCAAATTGTTCAAAATCCCTCCATCCACCAATACCTTGTCATCATAATTGACAGGTGCAAAGAACCCGGGCACGGAAGTCGTTGCCCGAATGGCTAAACTCAAACTTCCTTGATTGAAAATAAAGACCTTCCCCTTTTTTAAATCTACGGCTACTGCTCGGAACGGAATAGGAAGCTCTTCTATTCGGATATCTTCTCCTTTTTGTTCCAGAAATTGAAGCAACATCGCATATACTTTATTCCCTGCAACAAGTCCTCGTTTTCCAATCCCTATATCGACAATACGGTAAGATGGAGTCGTAAGAACAAAATCCTCAATTTCTTCGATATCAAAGCCAGCGGCAACTAACCCACCAATCGCCCCTCCCATACTTGTTCCTGCAATAAAATCAATGGGAACTTGATGTTTTTGTAAAACTTTCAATACACCAATATGGGCTAGACCCCGCACGGCACCGCCACCTAAAGCTAAACCCACTTTCATTATTCTTTTCCTTTCCTATTTACGTTTTTTTAAAGAACAAGTGCAAGATAATGAATGATCGTATGGGAAGAACACAGATCGACCTTCTTCAAAAAAGGCAACGGAAATTTTCCGTGTGGATGCCTTACTTCCTTAGATACCTCTGGTTCCCTTTTTATAGTATAACCTCCCCTTTTAGTCATACCAGTATACACAAAACCCACAAGAGACCCAAAAAATGGTCAATGCAACCCATAGTCCACTTCTGTTAAAGGCAATTTCCCTTTATTTTCCCCACCTTAAACAGACTGCTCCCCATGTCAATCCAGCACCAAAACCAACTAAAACAACAATGTCATTATCGTTGATTGTTCCTTGCTGGATTTCATATGCCAAGGAAAGTGGGATGGAAGCCGCAGAAGTATTGCCATATCGATTCACGGTAACGGAGACTTTCTCTTCAGGAAGAGCAAGGCGTTCCCGTGCAGTTTCTATGATTCGAGTATTTGCTTGATGAGGGATAAGGAAGTCAATATCCTCATTCTTCAATCCGGCTTTTTGAACAACACTTTCCACAGTAAGAGGCATTTGACGAACAGCAAACTTAAAGACTTCCCTTCCACTCATGGAGACCATCGGATCAGCCAAAAGATGTTTTCCCCTGGCCCCATCGGCCCCTAACTCAAAAGAAATAATTCCTCTGTCCTCATAAACGCAGCCGAGTACGATTGCTCCGGCCCCATCCCCAAACAAGACCGCAGTAGAACGGTCGGCCCAGTCAATAATGGAAGAGAATTTTTCTGCGCCAATGACAAGAACATATGGATAAGAACCCGCTTGGATAAAGTGCATTGCCGTCACCATTCCGTAAACGAAACCAGAACAAGCTGCGCTGATATCCATAGCAGGAGTTCCCGAAGGAATTCCAAGTCTTTCTTGAACGACGCTAGCAACAGATGGGAAAGCATAATCGGGAGTGACAGTGGCTACGAGAATCATCCCTATGTCTTTGGGTGATAATCCTGCATCTCTAATCGCAATTTTCCCTGCCTCAGTGGCCATTTCAGAAGTGAGCATTTCTATGGGCGCGTTCCTTCGCTCCAGAATGCCTGTTCGGGAGCGAATCCATTCATCGCTTGTATTTAATTTCTCAGCTAAATCATGATTCGTTACAACATTTTCCGGGAGATATGTCCCAATCCCTAAGATACCTACTCGTTTCACCATGACACCTCTCCAACAGTCATTAAAGCTAAAATTTTGATTTTCATGTTTTCACTCCTCGTAGGAAATAAAATATTTATGACTAAAAACACACAAAAGACCCAAAAACTCGACCAAATAAGTGGTCAATTCCAATCCATTGACCATGGTTACAGTAACCTTTCATTAAGAAAATTGGCGAGCATTTCTTTTTCATTCTCTGAAAGGGTATGAATGTATGTTAAATAACGTGAAACCAATGCGGTTACTTCAACACCAATATCATCATTCATATTTTGTATGATGGTTCCCACGATGGTTCCCACAAACATGGTCAACTTCATTTCGCTTGTTGGAGATCCATGAACCAGATTTTTAATGAGGGCATCAGTTTTTTTTCCCAATCCTTCAAGGTGCAAAAGTAAAAGTCCGATAATATAAGCACAAAACGTGATATGGACTTTGGTAATTGAAATTTCCTCTAAAATTTTCTGAATAGCTTCTCTTCGGCTCAAACAGTTTAACCGAACCAAAAAATGTTTCACACTGGTCTTTGTTTGTTCCCATTCTTCCAGGCTAATTTCTTTAACACGTGTCTCTGTAAATAAATCATACGCTTTCTCAGTTGGTAAATATACCACTTGGGATCTCCCAGTTTCACCCCGATTTAATGCATAATCGCGTGTTAAATAATGCAATTTCTCCAGTTCTTTTACCATGTCATATGCTGTCCATTTGCTCACGCCTATTTTTTGGGCGAGGGTTTCATAATGAACAGGCAACTTGGTTTGTTGGTACAAATCCATAAGTTTATCAAGAAATTGTTTTTTACGTTTGGTCAAATCCACATCTTCACCCCCAAAAGACCCAAAAACATCTTGATTACATAATAGAAGGTATAACCCATATTGTCAATAGATTTCCCCAAAAAATCAAAAAATAAAGATCAATTTTACACTATTTCAAAAACTGTATAACAGAATAAAGGAATATAAAGTGCTGATGAATACCTTTTCCACATGATTATCCGAATACCCACTTTTGTTACTTAACATTTCATTAGAAACTCGTAATCCTTGCTGTTTTATTCTCTGAAAGAGTATCAATATATTTTTATAACGTGAAAACAATTATGTCACTTCAACACCAATATATCATTATCATGTTTTCAACGATATTCCCGACAAATAGTTGAAACAAACGTGGTTAATTTCAATTTCACCTGTTGGAGGGACCATTAACAAAGTTTCTAACATGGGTATCTGTTTGTATGGTTATCGTCCTTCTTCAACTATATGGGTGCTTTAGTTTAAGTGAAAAAATTCACAATGTATCGTGGTTATAATGTTAATTCTTCTCTTCTGATAATTTTCTATATAGCGCAGCCCTAGATACATTTGTGATTTCACATATTTGTTTTACAGTCATATTCCCATCATTATACAACTTTATTGCATAGTTCATCCCTGCATGGTTTTTGTGGTATTTTTTTAATCGCCCTTTAAATTTTCCTTCTTTCTTAGCAAGTTCAATACCTTCTCTTTGACGCATACGAATTAGATCTCTTTCTAATTGATTAACGCCAGCCATGACGGTAATTAAAAATTGACTGTAGGGATTTTCTTCTGACAAATCAAGCCATGTATCTTTAAGTGATTTCAGATTAGCTTTTTGGTTTCTTATGATTTCAATCAATTCAAACAAATCCTCTGTGCTACGAGTGATTCTTGTTAGATCGGTAACATAAATGGTGTCACCTTCCCGTAAATCTCCTAGCATTTTTTGTAATTGTTCTCGTTCCTTTGTTGCACCAGATATTTTTTCTTCATAAATAATATCCATTCCAATTTCTTTTAATTGCTGAATTTGTCTGGCAGGATTTTGACCTACAGAACTTACTCGAACATATCCAATTTTCCTCATTTTCCCCCCTCATTTTTGAGACAAGTCTTATGAGACTATCTAACACCTTATATTATCAGTATTCTAAACTTGTATCAATAGACTACACTCTATTGGTATATAATTGTACTAATAAACTGAATAATTGTAGAGATGGGATGATACAATATGAAAATTGCGAGAGGAAGAGAATTACTTACTTCAGATCAAAGACTAGCTCTTATGCAAATCCCTGAAGATGAGTGGATATTGGGAACCTACTACACTTTTTCCAAACGGGACTTAGAAATCATTAATAAGCGAAGGAGAGAGGAAAACCGTTTAGGGTTTGCTATTCAATTAGCAGTGCTTCGGTATCCCGGTTGGCCATACACCCATATTAAAAGTATCCCAGATTCAGTCATACATTATATATCGAAACAAATCAGTACCACACCATCTTCGCTTAGTCATTATCCTCAAAGAGAAAATACACTTTGGGATCATTTGAAAGAAATTCGAAGTGAATACGGATTTGTAACTTTTACTCTGAAAGAATATCGAATGACATTTAAGCATCTTCATCAATTAGCTTTGGAAAATGGTGATGCCATCCATCTATTACATGAATGCATAGATTTTCTAAGAAAAAACAAAATCATACTGCCTGCAACCACTACAATTGAAAGAATGGTGTGGGAGGCAAGGGCAATGGCTGAAAAGAAGCTATTTAATACGGTTTGTAAATCTTTAACAAATGAGCAAAAAGAAAAACTTGAAGAGATCATTAACTTGCAGCATCCATCTGAATCCAATAAAACGATATTGGGTTGGTTAAAGGAACCACTGGGTCATCCTTCACCCGAAACTTTTCTAAAAGCAATAGAACGACTCGAATACATACGAGGAATGGAATTAGAAACGGTGCAAATTAATCATTTTCATCGCAATCGCCTATTACAGCTGTCTCGCTTAGGTTCTAGATATGAGCCTTATGCATTCCGTGATTTTCAAGAAAATAAACGATATTCGATATTGACCGTCTATTTATTACATCTTACTCAGGATTTAACCGATAAAGCTTTTGAAATTCATGATAGACAAATACTCAGTCTGTTGTCGAAAGGTCGTAAGGCTCAAGAAGAAATTCAGAAACAAAATGGTAAAAAGCTGAATGAGAAGGTTATACACTTTACGAACATCGGACAGGCTTTGATCAAAGCAAAAAAGGAAAAATTAGATGTTTTTGAGGTCTTAGAATCTGTTATTGAATGGAATTCTTTTGTCTCTTCAGTAGAAGAAGCACAGGAACTTGCACGACCTGTAGACTATGATTATTTAGATTTATTACAAAAAAGATTCTATTCACTTAGAAAATATACACCGACCTTATTAAGAGTATTGGAATTTCATTCTACCAAGTCTAACGAATCACTTTTGCAGGCTGTAGAGATTATACGTGAAATGAACGAATCTGGAAAACGAAAAGTACCAAAAGAAGCCCCTGTAGATTTTGTTTCAAAACGTTGGAAAAAACATCTGTATGAAGCTGACGGGACAATCAATCGTCATTATTATGAAATGGCTGTCTTAACTGAATTAAGAGAGCACGTTCGATCTGGCGATGTGTCTATTGTGGGTAGTAGGCAATATCGAGATTTTGAAGAATATTTATTTTCAGAAGATGATTGGAACCAAAGTAAAGAGAGTACAAGGTTATCAGTTAGTCTTAATTTCGAGGGATATATCACAGAGCGAACAAAAAGTCTAAATGAGAAGTTAAAATGGATGTCTACTAATTGGAACAAGTTAGAAGGTGTATCACTTGAGAAAGGAAAACTTTCACTTGCTCGTTTAGAAAAAGATGTTCCAGAAGAAGCAAAAAAAATTAGTGCCAACCTTTATCAGATGCTACCAAGGATAAAATTAACCGATTTACTTATGGACGTTGCTCATATAACAGGATTTCATGAGCAATTTACTCATGCTTCCAATAATCGAAAACCAGATAAAGAAGAAACCATTATTATCATGGCTGCTCTTTTAGGAATGGGACTGAATATTGGATTGAGTAAAATGGCAGAAGCAACACCAAGACTTACGTATAAACAACTAGCTAATGTATCTCAATGGAGAATGTATGAAGATGCCATGAATAAAGCCCAAGCCGTATTAGTAAATTTTCATCACAAATTACAATTGCCTTTCTATTGGGGCGACGGTACAACATCTTCGTCAGATGGTATGAGAATGCAGCTAGGTGTTTTATCACTACATGCAGATGCAAACCCACATTACGGAACTGGAAAAGGAGCCACCATCTATCGATTTACAAGTGATCAATACTCATCTTACTACACAAAGATTATTCATACTAATTCAAGGGATGCCATTCATGTTTTGGATGGTTTATTACATCATGAGACAGATTTAAACATAGAAGAACATTATACAGACACGGCCGGTTATCAATACCTTTTTGTAAAAAAATTAAAATTATTATGTGTTCTTTCATTGTAGACATGTACTTAACGAAAGATTTAAAAATGACTAACGATTTAAAGTCGTTAGCCATTATCTTTCACAATCGCGCTCGATTGTGGAAGATTTTAAAAAATAATAAAGCTTCAAAATTAATCTTTAGTTATTACTAACGCTTCCTTTACTTTTGAGAGCCAAATTTATTCTCTATTTCCTTGAAGTCTTTGCTATCAATATCTGGTGGTTCTTTATCATTTTCTCTTAATGTCCAATTAAAAAATCCAGAAATCAATGCAAATATGAGTGAACCTTGCGAAGCAATCTCAATATTCACCATAAATGTATCGAGTAACTCCATTAACACAAAAGTGAGACCTGTATTCAAAATAAATGACAACCAGCCGTTGCTTGATTGAATAATACCAACAGATCTCAAAGCTTTTGGTATCGCATTTGTAATGAGTGAGAGAGGTATTTCAAGGAATACATACATAACAAAGAAAAATACTAAAGCACTGATTGAATTATATTGTAATCCGAGTAACCTTAAAAATATGTATTCAAAAAAGGTAATACCAAACAAAATTATTAGTACGATAGATGTACAGATAACTATTGTTTTAATTTTATTTATCTTAAACGACTCCTTCCTAAATTTGCCCGTTAATTTAAGTACAACGCTTCACAACCTCTCTTAAATTTTATCATTATATTCAATTTTCTTTAAAGCTATTGTTCCAGAAAATGGCCCGATTGCTGAATACAACTTATCTTTTAACGGCATTGTCATATTACACAGAAAATCAAACAGGGAGGGAAAATCGTAGATCTTAAATTCCCTCATAAATCTTCCCAAATTTAATTTTCATTTGTTCTTTAATTTCTTTATTTTCCTTCTCTAAATCTTTGATTCTCTTCCGTAAGGAAGAAATAATTACATCTTTAGATGCGTCACTCATATTTCTTTTAGCTTGTTTTATTGAAGGGAGACCTTCTTGTTGATTGCGAAGTGTTTCGATTCGTTCTCGGAGTTCTGTATTTCTGTATAGAAATGCTTTTGAAACCCCTGATTCTGCAGAAACAGAGTTAAAATTGATTTTTATTTGTTTTTTTATCATCTTTTTGATCGCTTCTTCAACTTTTTGAATGGTCTTTTCCGTTTTTAACTTTGCATGTTTTATAATACCTTCGGTATTTGGGTTTTCATTAGACATTTTGCATCACCTTCTCACGTTCATCTCCAACATACTCACGCCTGGTTTTATCTAAACCAAAGATACCACCAGTATGTAGTAAACCATTTGCTAATTCTTTATATCTTTTTAATTTGGGCTCAATTAACTCAACGGAACGTAACCTTCCGGATTTTTTGTATACTCCAATATCAGCTTCCATTTTAGATATCTGTTCTTGGTAATAGTCGAGAAACGTCTTGTCAACGTGAAAACTTCGGCAGTTGTTTTTAATACAGGGTGGTTCTAATGTCTGTTCAAGAAAATCACAATGAAGTTTAGGGCTTTTTACACAAAACCCATGATCTAAACGAATGGAGTCCATGTTATGACGTATCCATTCCAGTTCAACTCCGTTTTCTTCAGCCTGTTGAGCTAAATTAGCGACAATAACTTCTCCATGTGTATCTAGTCTTACTGCGCCAATATCGCGAGCCTTTTCCCATTCATCACGGAGTGTTTGATCATGAATTTGGGCATAGACTAACGTCATTTCAGGACTGGCATGAGCCATCAGTTTTTGAACATGAAGAATATTCATTCCGTTATTAATCAAATTAACACCGTAACGGTGTCGGAACGCATGATTTTTAAACCAATAAATTTCTCCATCTTTGTCCTTAATATTACATCTGTTAGCTAGTTTATTAAGGTTCAACTTAATGGAATCTTGCGATATGGGATTACCCATCCTTTTCCCTTTAAGTGTTGGAAACAAATATTTCTTAGGGTTCGTGTCCAAAGTTGATCTCTTTTTTGTAAGTTCTTGCTGCGCTAGGACCACATTTGCAATTTCCTCTGAAATAGGAACTTTATGATTTTTATAACTTACTTTTCTTTGATCTCCGATAATCCACCAGCCATCTTCTTGATTTACTAAGCAGTCAATTTTAAGTGATAAAACGTCACTTATTCGAAAACCTGTAGCTTCCATTAGAAGAATTATAGGTATATGATCTGAGGAAAGTTGGTTAATATGGTAAATTAACTGTTCCCATACTTCATCCGGGATATATTTAATTTCATCAGCTTTTGCTCTTTTCTTTTTAGGGATATCTTCAATTGACAATAGTGAAATTACTGACTTTGTCGGAGCTTCTTCCCATTCGAATTTCTGTATGTATGAGATAAACGTTTTAAGGTCTATTAAAAAACGATTTACATAATTGTGATCTGGATTAATTAAATATTTTCCCTTTTTAATAGTGGAATGTCGCAAGTATTCAATGTACTCCTCAATATCCATTCTGGATAGCTGGTTTAATTCTTTCCACTCAGGATGTTTACCCTTCAAAAAGGTGAAGAAAAACGAAAGTCTATTTAAATAACATATTGCTGTAGAAAAGCTAATGGATTGCTGAACAACTAGGCGAGTCTTTATATATTTTTTAAATAATTGTCTATAAGGTTGTGGAACCTTCGAAAAGTCTAATGAATATCTACTAATTGTATTGTTATAATTAATATTCAATTTTCGTACATCCCAACAATCCTTGTCTGTTTCATCACGTTCATCATAAAGCTGATAATAAAATTCATAAACTTGAAGAAAGAGTCTAATATACAAAGATGGTTGAACTGTTGGTGACAACCATGGTGATGACTTTTTCCGGTGTACAATTTCAACTGATTTTCCATTCTCTACAAGAAATGTTCGATATTCTGTTAGAAACTTTTCCTTCTGTATATCAATAATAGAATCTAAATTGGCATAGTATCGAGAGATGAATTCTGTAAAAATTTTAAGACATGGAGAATAATGCATGAAAGCATAGGTAATCGAAATCCTTGTCTCCTTTAATCCCTTATAAAAATAGTATTTTAATTCATTTTTCAATCTAAGATTGTGTACCTTATCAAAAATCAATTTTCTATTCCAATCATAATGTTTATCCAGGATGGGACATTCTTGTACATTCCATACATCATTTGCCCAATATCCATGTAATGGTTCATTTATCTGTTCCAGATGGTGGGGAAGGGGTTTTATTTTCAATGTACTCTGTGTCATTATTTATCTCTTCTTCCTATTTTTTTGTTTGATTGAGCTTGTTCCCAGCTTCCACGTATGGTTTCATCGGATGCATGGATATAAGTCTGTATCGTTGTTTGAACGTGTGCATGCCCTAATAATCTCTGTATGATGGCAATATCTACTCCTGCTTCATGTAACTCTGTGGCATATGTATGCCGAAGCATATGAGGGGTAAAATCTATTCCTGTTTTTTTCTTCATCCGTTTAATTAAAGAACGTACAGAACCATCAGTCATTGGTTTACCACGATTTGGTCCAGTTAAGGTGATAAACACATAATTGCTATCAATTTCGTAAGAATGAAAGTCTATTAGATAATCTTGAAAGAGATTCATAGTCTCAATAGATACATAGACTTTTCGTTTTTCTCCATCGGATGTTTTGGATCTCCTAACCGAAATAGCATTTTTACCAATATCAAAATCCTCTACCCACAGAGAAAGGGCCTCTCCAATACGTAATCCACCTTCATATAAAATACGGAACAATAATTCATCCCGTATATTGCTGCAAGCATTATGAATTACTTGTAATTGGTTTTTATTTAACGTTTTAACTGTACGCTTTGGCTCCTTAACTTTTAAAATGTTTTTATCATAAGAATTCCCTTTTGTAATGTGATGGAGGAAGGGTTTAAACGTCCTAAAACGCCCTGGGGCCTGCTTTTTTAATTGATTATTTACATTTCCCACGTAATCCTCATTACGAGTCAAATAGTCATAGAATCCTATGACACAAGTTATGATGGTATTGACTGTTCTTTCTGATCGTTTAGCTAAGGTTTCTTCAAAGTAAATGACTTTTGTAGATTGATCGGGAATTCTCAGCCAACCGATGAATTGAGCCAAGATATCAAGGTTCACTTCTTGATATCTTAACCGACTTTCCTCTAGGAATTGAAAATAAAGCTTTAGATGGTAACAGTATGACTTTAGTGTATTTTCAGCTTTTCCAATGTTATCTAAATACTTTATATACTTTGCAACCGGTATGACCGGATAGCCTCTCTTATCAATTAACAGATATCTTTTCTTCTCTTGAATGAGAACTTCTTGTACTTTCAACATTCCACCCCCTAATTCGTAAGATACTATATATTCATAAATTTAATAGTACAAATAATAATTCTTTAATGAAATATAAAAGAAGTAGTTACTATCGCAAGATACGTTAATAACTACTTCTAATACTAGTACAATTAAGGCCGGTTACACGGATCAAGTTTTCGGATTAAGTCATTTGTTAGGGTTTCGTTTTGCACCAAGACTAAGAGATATAAGTGATGCTAAATTATATACCGTTTCTTCTCCTAACGATTTTCCAAACATAAAAGGCATACTTCGAGGTAAGATTAACACAAACGTTATTAAAGAGAATTTTGATGATGTATTAAGGCTAGCACATTCAATTCGAGAAGGAAGAGTTTCTGGATCATTAATCATGGGGAAATTAGGTTCGTATGCAAGACAAAATAAAATAGCTACAGCTCTTCGGGAGATTGGAAGAATTGAAAAAACAATCTTTATTCTTG